>NZ_JBHYMC010000007.1:70322-156582 GCF_042742535.1 Streptomyces sp. NPDC058880 | reverse complement strand
GGTCGGCACCGGCGGCCAGGGCCGCCGCCGCACCGGCTGATCCCCTCCCCGCTCCCTGCACCGACGGGCAGTGCTCCGCGCACTGCCCGTCGGCGCGTCCGCTACCGGACCAGCCTGCTCTGCAGCTGCGCCAGCGTCCGCAGGTCCAGGCCGAGGCCCTGCGTCAGGTAGCCGTAGAAGCTGCCGTAGTCGGCCTCCATCTGCGCCGTCGCCGAGTCCAGGTAGTCCTGGCGGACCTCCTGGAGCGGGATCAGCAGATCCGGGTTCTGCATGAGGCCCGACTGCTTGAGGCCCGCCCGCACTGATGCGTCGTAGGCGGCGCGGAAGGTGTTCGAGGCCAGGTAGTCGCGCTCGGCGGTGTCCTCGGGGACGGCGAGGGCGCGCAGCAGCACGTAACTCATCCAGCCCGTCCGGTCCTTGCCGGACGTGCAGTGGTACAGGACCGGGCCCTGCCGGCCGTCCGCGAGCTCCCGCAGCGTTGCGGCGAACTGCGCCCGGTTCCCGGCGTCCGTCACGAACGTGCGGTAGATGGCGCGCATGTAGGCCTCGGCGCGGCCGCCGCCGAGCATCTGCTCCTGGGTGACCGGGTCCCCGCTGCCGATGGCCCCGACGAGCGTCCCGTAGAGGCCGAGGTCGCTGACCGGGCGGGCGGTGGCGGAGAGTCCGGCGGGCAGCCGGTCGGCGCCGTCGTACTGGACCTCCATGGGGATCCGGAAGTCGATGACCTTCGTGAGGCCGAGACCGGAGAGGGTGGTGACGTCGGCGTCGGTCAGCTTGCCCAGTGCGTCGGAGCGGTAGACGAGCCCGTGGCGGACCTGGCCGCCGGTCCAGGTGCGGTGGCCGCCGAGGTCGCGGACGTTGACGGCGCCCTGGAGGGTGATCCGGGAGTACGTCTCGGCCCGCTGGTGGTGCCGGGCACCGGACGCGGCTGCGGGCGCCGCCGCCGCATACGCGGCGGACGGCAGGGCGGCGAGGGTGAGGGCGGCGACGGCTGCTGCGGCCGCTCTGCGGATTCTGACACGGCTCATGAAGGCGACTCCTGTGACGGAGAAGGGGGATCACCCTGGTGGTGGCAGGGCGTCGAGCGGGTGCGGTTCGTGCGGTTCGTGCGGGCCGTGCAGACGGTCCAGCACGGAATGGGCCTCGGCCATGAGGCGCGTGACGAGCTCCGCACAGGACGGGAGATCGTCGATCACCCCCGCGACCTGGCCCGATGCCATGACCCCGAGGTCCGTTCGGCCCTCGACCATGGACGCCTTGAGGAGCATCGGAGTGTTCGCGGCGAGCAGCACCTGGCTCCAGGACAGGTCCTTGCCGTGCTTCATCGCCAGGCCGTCGCGGACCATCTGCGGCCAGCTCAGACCGGACTGCTCCCGCAGGGCCGCCGCGTGCCGGACCGCCCGCACCAGCGCCCGGGCACGGCCCGCCCGTTCCAGGGAGTCGACCAGCTCCGTGCGGAGCATGCGGTGCGGGAGCCCGTCGACGGCCCGGGTCACGGTGACGTCCCTGACGGTCGCCTTCAGGTACTCGGCCTTCACCGCGTCCGGGACGGTCGAGTCCGAGGTCAGCAGGAACCGCGTGCCCATCGCGATGCCCGCCGCCCCGTAGGCCAGGGCGGCGACCAGACCGCGGCCGTCGGCAAAGCCGCCCGCCGCGACCACCGGGATGTCCACGGCGTCCACGACCTGCGGCAGCAGCACCGTCGTGGCTACGTCCCCGGTGTGCCCGCCGCCCTCGCCGCCCTGCACGATCACCGCGTCGGCGCCCCAGGCGGCCACCTTCTCGGCATGCCTCCGGGCCCCGATCGAGGGGATGACGACCACCCCGGCGTCCTTCAGCCGCCCGATCAGCTCCTTGGAGGGCGCGAGCGCGAACGAGGCAACCTGCACCCCCTCGTCGACGATCAGCCGGACGCGCTCGGGTGCGTCCCCGGCGTCCGCGCGCAGGTTGACGCCGAAGGGGGTTCCCTCCGGTAGGCGGGACCTGACCTCGCGGATCGCCGACCGCAACTGCTCCGTGGTCATCGTGGCCGAGGCGAGGATGCCCAGGGCGCCGGCGCCCGCCGCGGCCGACACCAGCCGGGGGCCCGCAACCCAGCCCATGCCCGTCTGCACGATGGGGTGCTCCACCCCGACCAGCTTCGTGAACGCCGTTTCCACCGGATCAGCCCCGCACTTCCCGGTCGCGCAGACCCTTCGGATCGATCACCTCGCGGATCAGCCGCAGCTCGTCCCCGGCCGGCTCCCGGGTGTACGGGACCTCCTCGGGCAGTGCCAGCTCGAAGCCGGTCGCGGCCCGGACCTGCTCGACGGTGACCCCGGGGTGCAGGGAGGCCAGCCGCATCGTGCGGCCGGGGCCGGTGAAGTCGAAGACGCCCAGGTCGCTGACCACCCGGGGCAGCCGGTGGAACCGGGTCACCCCGGCCTCGACGGCCCGGTCGTGGCCGACCCCGCTGACCATGTCGACGCGCTCGACGAAAACCCGAGTGGAGTGCTTGGGGATCCAGTAACTCACCGGATTGTTCAGGGTGTTCACGGGTGCGCCGCGTACCCCGAGCAGCTGGCGGGACGGCCGCTCCCAGTCGCCGATGCAGGAGATGTTCTGGTTGCCGAACCGGTCGATCTGGCTCGCGCCCATCATCACGTGCCGCCGGCCGCCGGTGACCAGGGTCAGGTGGCGCCGGTACGGGAGCCAGCCCTCGGGCGTGCCGTCGAGCCCGACGAGCATGGCCTCGCCGTCCGTCAGCAGCAGGTCAGGGGAGAAGGTCCGCTTCGCCAGCCGGGCCCCGAAGGAGGGGATCAAGCCCATCGGGCTGGCGAGCACCTCGCCGTCACCCCGCCAGGCCTCGGCACACGCGATCACGCAGTACTCGGCGCGGGTGACGGTCGTCGTGGTCACTGCTGCTCCTCGTGCCAGGTCCGGACGGCCGACCGGTAGTCGTGCTCGGTCGCCCCGGACAGGAAGCGGGCCGAGAACTCGGTCCAGGGGGTGCTTGCGTAGAGCTTCTGGAAGGCCTCGTCGCGTCCGTAGTCGGGGGCGCAGGAGGTGAAGTGCGCACCGTTGGGGGCCTCGACCACCCCGGTGACGGAGTGCCGGCTGACGAGGAGGGACTGTGCCGGCCCGGCCTTGGCGAGCTCGGCGGTCTCCACGAGCTGCTCGCAGGAGACGTAGGCGGCTTCGGCGGCCTCGCAGAACAGGTCGTCGAAGTACGGATCCGGGCCCAGGTACTGTGCGTTGCCGAGGCGGTCGGCCCGGTTGAGGTGGACCAGGGCGGCGTCCATGCGCAGGGCGGGGACGGCGACGAGCTCCTCGCCGTCGGCGTAGGGCGAGGTCACCGTGCGCAGTTCCGGGTTGACCCGCATCACGTCGGAGCCGAGCCCTGCGCGGACCGGCAGGAAGGGCAGCCGGTTGGCCGCGGCGTGCAGGCCCCACATGAACATGGCCTCGTCGTACTCGGTGAGCACGAAGGCGGCCCGCTCGCGGGCGGCCCGGAAATGCGGCTCCAGGGCGATGGAGTCGAGGGTGGCGAAGGGGGCGACGAGCCGGCGGATCCGGCCCGCGGCCGCCAGCAGGCCGACGTCGGGGCCACCGTAGGCGACCACGGTCAGATCGGTGATCTCGGACCGGAGCAGAGCTCTGACCAGGGCCATGGGCTTGCGCCGGGACCCCCAGCCGCCGATCCCGAGGGTCATTCCGCTGCGCAGCTGCCCGACCACCTCTTCGACGGTCATGGACTTGTCGCTCATGCGCGCTCTTCCTTCCCGAAGGTGTCGCGGACCCGGTCGGCCACCCCGCTGAGGTTGGCCTCGAAGGTGAAGCCCTGTTCGAAGCGGTAGCTGCGGCGCACGTCCACGGGGTCGATGCCGTTGATGGCCGCCTTCGCCAGCCGGATCAGGCAGCCGTCCTTCCTCGCGATCTCGGCGGCCAGTTCCAGGGCGGCGCCGCGCAGCGCCCCGGGCGGGACCACCTTCCAGACCGAGCCGTGGGCGCGCAGTTCCTCGGCGGTGGCGGTGCGCGAGGTGTAGTAGAGGGCGCGCATCAGGTGCTGGGGGACCAGCCGGGCCAGGTGGGTGGCGGCGCCGAGCGCGCCCCGGTCGAGCTCGGGCAGACCGAAGACGGCGTCGTCGGAGGCGATGATCGCGTCGGCGTTGCCGACCAGGCCGATCCCGCCCCCCAGGCAGAAGCCGTGCACGGCCGCGACGACCGGCACCTCGCACTCGTAGACGGCGGCGAACGCCTCGTAGCAGCCGCGGTTGGCGCCGATCAGGGCCGCGTGGCCGGTGGCGCGCTGCAACTCCTTGATGTCGACGCCCGCGTTGAAGCCGCGGCCTTCGGCGGCGAGGACCACGCAGCGGACCTTGGGGTCGCGCCCCGCCGCCCGCAGGGCGTCGGCCAGGTCGTACCAGCCCCGTACGGGCAGTGCGTTGACGGGTGGGAAGTCGACCGTGACCAGTGCGACGCCCTTGTCCGGTCCGGAGGTGGAGACACCCATGAGAGGATCAGCTACCTTTCCACCAAACATTTGTTAGGCAGGGAAGGTAGCAGCCCATGGAGCTCGACGGGAGGGTTGTCGTCGTCACCGGCGGCACCAGGGGCGTCGGCGCCGGCATCGCCCGGTCGTTCCTCGCGGCCGGCGCGCAGGTGGTCGTCTGCGCCCGGCGTCCCCCCGGTGAACCGGTGGCGGCGGACGGCCGCGAGGCGTCCTTTGCCGCGCTCGACCTGCGCGACCCGGCCGCCGTACGGGACTTCTTCGCCACGGTCGCCCGCCGCTACGGGCGCCTGGACTGCCTGGTCAACAACGCGGGTGGGACCCCCTACCGGCTCCTCGGGGAGGGCGACGCCGAGCGCCACGCACGGGTCGTCGAGCTCAACCTCCTCGCCCCCATGACGGCCTCGCTGGCGGCACGCCCCTGGCTCGGGCGGGCCCGGGGCTCGGTGGTGATGATCGGCAGCGTCAGCGGGAGCCGCCCCTCACCGGGCACGGCGGCGTACGGGGCGGCCAAGGCGGGCCTGGAGAACCTCGCCCGGTCCATGGCCGTCGAGTGGGCGCCCGAGATACGGGTGAACTGCCTGGTCCTCGGCATGGTGCGGACCGAACGCGCCCACCTGCACTACGGGGACGAGGCCGGGATCGAAGCCGTCGGCGCGACCGTCCCGCTGGGGCGGCTCGCCGAACCGGCCGACGTGGGCGACGCGGCGGTCTTCCTCGCCTCCGACCGGGCGCGGTACGTGAGCGGAGCGAGCCTGCTGGTGCACGGCGGCGGGGAGCGCCCGGCGTTCCTGGATGCGGCAACTGTCAACAAGGAGAGCTGAGATGGCGGGACTGTGCGAGGGCCGGGTCGTGATCGTGACGGGTGCGGGACGGGGGCTGGGTCGGGCCCATGCGCTGGCCTTCGCCGCGGAAGGGGCGAAAGTCGTCGTCAACGACCTCGGCGTGGGGCTGGACGGGCTGCCCGGGCCGCACAGCCCGGCGGCCCAAGTGGTCCGCGAGATCGAGGAGCTCGGCGGCGAAGCCGTCGCGCACGGCGGGGACATCGCGACGCGGCAGGGCGCGGACTCCCTCGTGGAGGCAGCCCTCGACGCCTTCGGGAGCCTGGACACGCTCGTCAACAACGCCGGTTTCCTGCGGGACCGGATGCTGGTGAACCTGGACGAGGACGACTGGGATGCAGTCGTACGGGTCCACCTGAAGGGCCACTTCCTGCCGCTGCGGGCCGCCGCCGGGTGGTGGCGGGCGGAGGCGAAAGCCGGCCGCCCGGTGGCGGCCCGGGTGGTCAACACCTCCTCCGGGGCCGGGCTGCTGGGCTCCGTCGGCCAGGGCAACTACAGCGCCGCCAAGGCGGGCGTCCTCGGCCTGACCCTGGTCGCCGCCGCCGAGATGGGCCGGTACGGGATCCAGGTCAACGCGATCGCCCCGGCCGCCCGGACGCGCATGACCCAGCGGACCTTCGCACAGACCATGGCCGCCCCCGAGGACGGCGGCTTCGACGCGATGGCCCCCGAGAACGTGTCACCGCTCGTGGTCTGGCTGGGCGCGGACGCATCGGCCGGGGTGACCGGTCGGGTCTTCGAGACCGAGGGCGGACGGATCACGGTCATGGAGGGCTGGCGGCCGGGCCCCGCTGCCGACCGCGGAGCCCGGCGCACCCCCGCGGAGGCGGGCGAGACCGCCCTGAAGCTCCTCGCGCAGGCCCGGCCCCCGCTCCCGGCGTACGGCTCCGGCCGAGGGTAGGGCCTGCCCGCCCCGCCCGCCCCGCCCGCCCCGCCCGCCGGGCGGCCGGCGCTACCGCGCGGACACCGCCCTGGCCATGTCCGTGGACGGCTTCTCCAGGCCCAGCATCTCCAGGGCCGAGTCCATTTCCGCCTGGAGGGGAGGCTCGGTCGCCTCGCCTCGCCTCGCCTGCGACGCGGGCGGCCTGGCGGGGGCCCGCCTGCTGAGGCCGGGAACGGAAGCGGGCCCGGCCCCCTGGCGAGGGGTCGGGCCCGAGTCTTCGTTGGTGCGTTGAGGTATGACTACCCGCTGGGCCCACCGGCTGAACCGCCGTCGGGCCATCATGTTGTGCGCGGGGGCCGCGCGGGGGCCGCACGGGGGTCCGCGCGCGGATCGGGCGCGCGGACCGCGTGCGGGGGAACCGGGCGGTTCCGTCCGCGCGTCAGGAGAGCTTGCCGCCGTAGTCCGGCAGCTTGACGGTGCGCTCGGCGTGGCCGCCGACGAGGTCGGTGGGGCTGTTGCCGATGTTGGCGATGATCGTGTAGCCGCGCGCCTCGATCTCCGCGCGCTTGGCCGTCTTGTAGGTGCTGACCTCCTCGAAGAGGTCGGGCAGGTCGCGGACGTAGAGCCCCGACACGGGGTAGCCGACGGCCTTGAGGTTGTACTCGGTGAGGGAGTGGATGATGCCGGGGCGGGCCGTGACGAAGAAGACGGCCACGCCGCGCGCGTGGGCGTACTGGGTGAGTGCGCGGACCTTGGTGATCGCCGGCGTCGGGAAGGTCCAGAACCAGTGGAAGTCCGTCTCCAGCGAGGTGTTGTCGATGTCGAGGACGAGGGCCGGCTTTTCCCCGGCGGGCGCGTTCGCGATGCGCTGCTCGATGCCCGGCCGGGCCGCGTCGACGATGGCGGCCACCTCCCGCTGCCAGGCGGTGTAGTCGATGCCGAGGAGCACCGCGTTCCCGCCCGGCGCGGAGGCGTTCACCGATGCGGAGACGGGTGCGGGTGCGGCGGCGGGGGCCGCCTCGGCCGCCGTGGCCGGAACGAGCGTCAGGACGGCGGCCGCCGCGGCGAGGCCGGCGGCGGCGGTACGGGGCGTTCGAATGCGGCGGGACAGGGGCATGTGGGGTGCTCCTCGGTCACGAATTGACATGGACGTGACCAGAGTTGGCGAGAACCGCATCCGTGTCTACTGGCCGGTAGGAAACTTTTCGCGACCGATCGGTGAATGATCAAGCCAGGTCCGCCCGGACCGGCCCCCGGGGGCCGTCGGGACTACGTGTCGCACTCCAGCACCGTGCGGCACAGGCCGCACCGCGCCCGCAGCCGCCCGCGCACCGGCACTCGCACCCGCTGGGCGCACACCGGGCACGGGAAGCTGACGCGCAGTCCGGGGCCGGACCCCTCGCGCTCGAAGCGGTACGCCGACCCGCCGGCCGGGGCGGCCCCGGTGCGCCGTGCCATCGCGTACCGCCGCCGCGCCAGCGGGCCCGCGGCGGCGAGCGGTGCCCGGCGGTGGTCCCGGGCCGCCAGCGCGCTCCCGCGCACGTAGGCCTCGTACGCCTGGGGGCTGGTGAACCACGGGGACGGGTCTTCGCCCAGCAGCGCTGCGCGCTTGGCGAGCACGTAGCCGAACTCCTCCGGCGTCAGGTAGCCGAACCGCTGGTGGGTGAGCGCGTCCTCGCGGTAGGCGTCCAGGAGCAGCCAGCCCGCCCCCAGGTAGGCGGCGGCGGTGTCGGTGAGGATCTCGTTCTCCGCCGGATCGGGGAAGGCGAGTGCCAGCCGGTGCAGCAGCACGTGGGCGACCTCGTGCGACAGGGCGGCCGCCAGGTCCCGCCGGTGAGTGCGGAAGCGGTCGTTGACCTCGATGAAGTACTCCGGGCCCGCGGTCAGTTCCACGGTGGCCGCATCCTCCATCGGTCGGAAGGCGATCACCGTGCGGGCGTCGGGCAGCCGCAGCGCGCGCACCATCGCCGAGGCGATCCGCTGTGCCCCCAGGTGCAGGTCCTCGGAGGCGTCGAAGGCCGCGTCGGCGGGGGAGAAGCTGGTGGCGTAGGCGCAGATCCCGTCGGCCGACAGGTGCCGGTAGAGCGCGGTGATCGAAGCGCGCACGGTCGCCAGGTGCGGAAAACCGTGCTCGATGATCCCGCCCGGACCGCCGTTCTTCTCCATCGGGCCCTCCTTTACCGCAATCCCTGCCGCCCCGGGGGCGGTTGGCCGAAACTACGTTCTTGTTGGCCGCCGCTTTTCTGATGTGTCATGGACTCGTCATTCCCCGATGACGCGCACGGCCCAACCCCCCACGAAAGGCAGTGTGTTGACTGTGTCCAGCCTTGTGCGATTCATGAAGCGCACCCTCGCCGTCGGGGCCGTGGCCCTCGCGGCCGTCAGCCTCCAGCCCGGCACCGCCAGCGCCGGCCCGGTACCCGTCGTGGGCGGCACCCGAGCCGCCCAGGGCGAGTTCCCCTTCATGGTGCGCCTCTCCATGGGCTGCGGCGGCGCCCTCTACACCCAGCAGATCGTCCTCACCGCCGCCCACTGCGTGAGCGGTTCCGGCAACAACACCTCCATCACCGCCACCGCCGGAGTCGTCGACCTCAAGAGCTCCAGCGCCATCAAGGTCAAGTCCACCAAGGTCCTGCGCGCCCCCGGCTACAACGGAACCGGCAAGGACTGGGCCCTGATCAAGCTCGCCAAGCCGGTCAACCTGCCCACCCTCAAGATCGCCGAGACCAAGGCCTACGACAACGGCACCTTCACCGTCGCCGGCTGGGGCGCCACCCGCGAGGGCGGCGGCCAGCAGCGCTACCTCATGAAGGCAACCGTGCCCTTCGTCTCCGACGCCGCCTGCAGCGCCGCCTACCGGGACCTCGTCCCCGGTGAGGAGATCTGCGCCGGCTACCTCGGCCAGGGCGGCGTCGACACCTGCCAGGGCGACTCCGGCGGCCCCATGTTCCGCCGCGACGACGCCGGAGCCTGGATCCAGGTCGGCATCGTCAGCTGGGGCATAGGCTGCGCCCGTCCCGACTACCCGGGCGTCTACACCGAGGTCTCCACCTTCGCCGCCCAGATCAAGAGCGCCGCGGCGACCCTGTAGCCCCCACGGGCCCCGCATCGCCCCGTCCTTCCGGCCCGGTGCCAACCGGTCGGGAGGACGGGGCGCACCCCCTTCCGGGCGGCGCACACCGGCCGTCGCGGTCGTTGCGGTCGTCGCGGACGACCGGCGGACGGCCGCAGCCGTCGGCCGGACCGCCCGCGTGAGCCGAGCCGGCCGGACACCGGAGCCCGCGCCGCCGACGACGGGAGGGCCGCCCTGGCGGCGGTCGCAGCATCGGCCCGGCGCCCCGCTGTCCGGCGCCCCGCTGTCCGGCGCCCCGCTGTCCGGCGCCCCGCTGTCCGGCGCCCCGCTGTCCGGCGCCCGCGGGCCGGAGCGGGACGGCCGCCGCGTCACCCGGTGCCGCCCGTTCGGCAGCGGCCGGCCACGCATCGTCATCGTCGCCGCCTCCGCCCTCCACGCGTACGTCACGCGGCGCTCCACCGCGGAGCGCCCGGTCTCGCCCTCGAAGACGCGCGCCGGGCCGTCGCGGTTGAAGCCGTTCGGGCAGCAGCTGCCGGAGACCGTCCCGCCGCACCCGCCAGCACCCTGCGGCCACCGCGCGGGCCGTCCCGAGCCTTGAGCCGTCACCGCCGTCCGGCGCCTGCGGCCCGGCCCCTGCCCGACGCCGCCCCGGCCGCCGTCTCACAGGCCGACTACCCCCGCGACCTGCGGCCCCGCGCCACGTATTCTCGGGGACCATGAACACCAGCGACCTCGACAACGGCACGGGCGACCGCCGCGGCGGCACCGCCGACGGCACCGCCGACGGCATCGACGAGAGCGTCACCGCCGAACTCGCCCGCCTGCGGGACAGCATCGACAACATCGACGCGGCCGTGGTCCACATGCTCGCCGAACGCTTCAAGTGCACCCAGCAGGTCGGCCACCTCAAGGCCCGCCACCAGCTGCCCCCCGCCGACCCCGGCCGCGAGGCCAGCCAGATCGCCCGGCTCCGCCAGCTCGCCGAGAACGCCAAGCTCGACCCCGCCTTCGCCGAGAAACTCCTCAACTTCATCATCGCCGAGGTCATCCGCCACCACGAGACGATCGCCGCCGGCGAGGAATAGCCACTCGGGGTCCGGCCGCCCCCTGGGGCAGCATGGGCCCCATGTCCGCACTCACGCGCAACGAAGCGCAGCTCCGAGCCCAGCTCCTCGACGTCCACCATTACGCCGTCGCCCTCGACCTCACCGGCGGCGACGAGACCTTCGACTCCACCACCATCATCCGATTCACCGCCCGCACCGCCGGCGACACCTTCGTGGAGCTGAAACCGGACGCGCTGCTCTCGGCGGCCCTCGACGGCGAACCCCTCGACCCCGCCGCCCTCGACGACAACCGGCTGCCGCTCACCGGCCTCACCGAGGGCCCCCACGAGCTGCACCTCGACACCCGCATGCGCTACTCCCGCACCGGCGAGGGCCTGCACCGCTTCACCGACCCCGCCGACGGACAGACGTACGTCTACAGCCAGATGTTCCTCGACGACGTCCAGAGGGTCTTCCCGGCCTTCGACCAGCCCGACCTCAAGGCGGTCTTCGAGTTCACCGTCACCGCTCCCGCAGGTTGGACCGTCCTCGCCAACGGCATCACCACCCGCCTCGCCGACCGTCCCGCCACCGGCGAGCGGCCCGCGGCCGGCGTCTGGCAGTCCGCGCCCACACCCGTCATCTCCACCTACCTCGCCGCCGTCGCCGCCGGCCCTTGGCACAGCGTGACCACCCAGCACGCCGGACTGCCGTTCGGCATCCACTGCCGGCAGTCGCTCGCACCGCACATGGACGCCGACGCCGACGAGATCCTCTCCATCACGAAGGACTGCTTCGACCGCTACCAGGCCAAGTTCACCGAGCCCTACCCCTTCGACTCCTACGACCAGGCCTTCGTCCCCGAGTTCAACGCCGGCGCCATGGAGAACCCCGGACTCGTCACCTTCCGCGACGAGTTCATCTACCGCTCCGCCGTCACCGACACCGAACGCCAGTCCCGGGCCATGGTCATCGCCCACGAGATGGCCCACATGTGGTTCGGCGACCTCGTCACCCTGGCCTGGTTCGACGACATCTGGCTCAACGAGTCCTTCGCCGAGTACATGGGCTACCAGACCCTCACCGAAGCCACCCGCTTCACCGACACCTGGACCGACTTCGGCGTCACGCGCAAGCCCTGGGGCTACGACGCCGACCAGCGCCCTTCCACCCACCCCGTCGCCCCCGCCCCCGACGACGTCCCCGACACCGCCTCAGCCCTCCTCAACTTCGACGGCATCTCCTACGCCAAGGGCGCCTCCGCCTTGCGCCAGCTCGTCGCCTGGCTCGGTGAGAAGGACTTCCTGGCCGGCATCAACACCCACTTCGCCCGCCACAAGTTCGCCAACGCCTCCCTCGCCGACTTCATCGACTCCCTCGCCGCCCACACCGAACGCGACGTACGCGCCTGGGCCGACGCCTGGCTGCGCACCACCGGCATCGACACCCTCACCCCGCGCATCGAGGACCCCGAAGGCACCAACGGCTGGACCCTCACGGTGGACCGCGACGGCAGCCGCCCCCACCACATCGCCGTCGGTGTCTACGACCGCGACCCCGCCGACGGCCGCATCCTCGAACTGCGCGAACTGCTCGACCTCGACGTCCCTTCCGACGAGATCATCTCGGCCGGGGGCACCCGCCCCGCACTGCTCCTCCTCAACGACGCCGACCTCACCTACACCAAGGTCCGCCTCGACGAGACCTCCCTCGAAACGGTTCTGCGCGGCCTTTCCGGCATCCCTGAGGCCCTCACCCGCGCCGTGGTCTGGAACTGCCTGCGGGACATGGTCCGCGACGGCGAACTCGCCCCGCAGGACTTCCTGGCCGCGGCGGGCGCGCACCTGCCCGAGGAGCACGACCTCGCCATCGTCCAGGGCGTCCTCGCCTTCGCCCGTACCCAGATCGCCGACCGCTACGTCGCCCCCGAGGACCGGCGCGAGGCGCTGGCCACCCTCAGCACCATCGCCCGTGACCTGCTCCGCCGCACCGAGGACGGCTCCGAACCCGGCATGCGGCTCACCGCCGTACGCACCCTCGTGGACAGTGCCGCCCAGCCCGACACCATCGCCGCCTGGCTCGCCGACGACACGGTGCCCGGAGGCCCCGCCCTCGACCCCGAACTGCGCTGGCGCATCCTCACCCGGCTCGCTGTCCTCGGCGCCGTCGGCGAGAGCGAGATTGACGCCGCCGTCGCCGCCGACCCCAGCGCCACCGGCGAGGAAGGCGCCGCCCGCTGCCGCGCCGCCCTGCCCACCGCCGAGGCCAAGCAAGCCGCCTGGGACCGCCTCTTCCATGACGACAGCCTCTCCAACTACCTCTTCAGCGCCACCGCCCAGGGCTTCTGGCAGCCCGAACAGGCCGACCTCGTCGCGCAGTACGTGCCCCGCTACTACTCCGAGGCCGTCGCCCTCGGCGCCCGCCGCGGGCCCGCCATCGGCGAGGCCGCGGGCCGCTACGCCTTCCCGGCGCACGCCGTCGACGAGGCCAACCTCGCGGCCGGCCAGGACTGCCTCGCCGACCCCGACGTGATCCCCCTCCTGCGCCGCAAGCTCGTGGACCAGCTGGACGACCTGTCCCGCGCCCTCCGCGTCCGCCGCTAGGCCTGCGGGCCGCCCGGCAGAACGGGGGCGGGTCCGCACGACCCGCCCCCCCCCGCTCCCGACCCCGGCGGGGTCGCGCGTCCGGGGACGGGAGCGGGTGGGGTGCGGTCCGGGACGTAGAACGTGATGGGTTGGCGCAGCAGGAGCCCGTACGGGCAACTCGGCCCGGGGCGCCCTACACCATGCAGTCCCGGACAGCACCCCACCGCCCCCAGCACCCCACCCTCCAGCACCACCCCCCCCGGCATCGGCCAAGCCGCCGGCAGGGCCCCGCCTGATTCGGACAAACCCCGGCGGTTACCCCATTCGGGTCTGATCGTTGTACCGGTCGGGTGCCCCTGCCGCACCCAGGCCAGCCCCCGGAGGTTCCGTTGACAGCGCCGCACGGCACCCGGCATTCCGGCCGGCCGGAAGACCCCGTTCCGGTGCCGTACGGCACCGCGCTCGCCGGCGGAGCCGCCGGCCCCCAGGCCCTGCGCCCCCTCCTCGACACCGTCCTCGACGCCCTCCGCAGCGGAGCGGCCGAACGCCGAGGCCCGCTCCCCGCCGGCGGCCCCGACGCCGTCACCGTCCACGTCCGCACCACGCTGGGTGCCGTACTGCCCGCCCACGGCACCGGCGACCACGAAGCCCTCCGCACCCTCGTCCACGCCCTCGCCGCCGGTGCGGCGGATCCCGCCCACCCGCTCTGCGCCGCCCACCTGCACTGTCCGCCGCTGGCCGTCGCCACCGCCGCGGACCTCGCCGCGAGCGCCCTCAACCCCTCCCTCGACTCCTGGGACCAGGCCCCCGCGGCCTCCGCGATCGAAGCCCTCCTCACCCGCACCCTCGCCGCCGAGTTCTACGACACCCCCCACCCCGACGCCCTCGTCACCACCGGCGGCACCGAGGCCAATCAACTCGCCCTGCTCCTCGCCCGCGAACGCCACGGCCCCCGCCTCACCGTCCTGCACGGCGCCAACGCCCACCACTCCGTCCCCCGCGCCGCCTGGCTGCTCGGCCTGCCCCCGGCCACCGAAATCCCCACGCCCTCCGGCGTCCTCGACCCGGCCCGCCTCGCCGACGCCCTCGCCGACGCCCCCGCACCCACCCTCGTCACCGCCACCGCCGGCACCACCGCCGCAGGCCTCATCGACCCGCTCCCCGCCATCGCCGACCTCTGCGAACACCACGGCGCCGACCTCCACATCGACGCCGCATACGGAGGTCTCCTCGCCCTCAGCCCCCGCCACCGCGATCGGCTCACCGGCCTCGGTCGCGCCCACTCGCTCACCGTCGACCTGCACAAACTCGGCTGGCAACCCGTCGCCGCGGGACTCCTGGCCGTCCCCGACACCGCGCTGCTGGCCCCCCTGGCCCACCAGGCCGACTACCTCAACGCCACCGACGACACCGAAGCGGGCCTCCCCGACCTCCTCGGCCGCTCCCTGCGCACCACCCGACGCCCCGACGCCATCAAGATCGCCGCCACCCTGCGCTCACTCGGCCGCGACGGCCTCGCCCGCCTCATCGACCGTACCTGCGACCTCGCACACGACCTCGCGCAGCGGCTCGACGCCCACCCCGGCTTCGAACTCCATGCCCCGCCCACCATCAGCACCGTCCTGTTCCGGCCCACCCACGCCACCGACGGCGAGCTCGCCACCCTGCGCCGCGCCCTCCTCCACCAAGGCCGCGCCGTCCTCGGCCGCACCCACGCCGACGGCCGCCTGTGGCTCAAAGCCACCCTGCTCAACCCGCACACCACGGCGGGAGACCTGGACACCCTCATCGCCCTCCTGGAAGGCAGCACCCACCGATGACCGCCCAGCTCGATGCACCCCACGACCTCGTCGGAATCGGCATCGGACCGTCCAACCTGTCCCTCGCCGCCCTCGCCCACGGCCTCACCCGACAGGGAGTGGGCGAACTCGCCACCGCCTTCTACGAGCAGCGCCGCGACTTCCGCTGGCACCCCGGGCTCCTCATCGACGGCACCACCCTCCAAGTCCCCTTCCTCGCCGACCTCGTCACCCTGGCCGATCCCACCAGCCCCTGGAGCTTCCTCAGCTACCTCCGGCACCGGGAACGGCTCTACCCCTTCTACTTCGCCGAGCAGTTCCACATCCACCGCGCCGAGTACGACGCCTACTGCCGCTGGGTCGCCGGCCGCGTCCCCGGCCTCCACTTCGGCCACCAGGTCGACGCCGTCCGCTGGAACCCCGAACGCGACGTCTTCGAAGTCGACTTCACCCAGCTCGGCCCCGCCGGCGAAGCCGAAGCCCTCGGCCGCACCCACACCCGAAACCTCGTCCTCGGCATCGGCACCGCCCCTCACGTCCCCGACCCCCTGCGCCCCCTCGTCGACGCCCCCACCGTCCCGGTCGTCCACTCCGCCGACTACCTCGACAACCGCCGCCGCATCCTCGGCGCCGAACACGTCACCGTCATCGGATCGGGCCAGTCCGGCGCCGAGGTCTTCCTCGACCTGCTCCGTGCCCGCCCCATCGGCCGCGAACGCCTGACCTGGCTCGCCCGCACCCCCTCCTTCGCCCCCATGGAGTACTCGAAACTCGGCCTCGAACACTTCACCCCCGACTACACCCGCTACTTCCACTCCCTCCCCGAACCGGTACGCGACCACCTCGTCCCCGCCCAGTGGCAGCTCCACAAGGGCATCGACACCGCCACCATCGCCGCCATCCACGAGGAGCTCTACCGGCGCACCCTCCACGGCGGCTGGCCCGACGTGGTCCTCACCCCCGCCGTCACCGTCCGTACCGCCGGGCGCGTCGCCACCACCAAGGTCGAACTCCATCTCGAACACACCGAACAGGGCGCCCGCTCCCGCCTCACCACCGACGCCGTCGTCCTCGCCACCGGCTACCGCGAACGCCCCCTCACCCGGCTCCTCGCGGGCCTCGACCCCTACCTGCGCAAGGACTCCTCCGGCCGCCCCCGCATCGACGACCGCTACCGGATGGTCCTCGACCCCTCTGTCACCGGCAGCATCTTCGTCCAGAACGGCGAACGCCACACCCACGGCGTCGGCGCCCCCGACCTCGGCCTCGCGGCCTGGCGCAGCGCGGCCATCCTCAACACCTTGACCGGCAAGGAGCCCTACCCCCAGCCCCCGCGCACCGCGTTCACCACCTTCGGCCTCGAACAGCGCGAACACACCCGCCCCCGCCCCGCGGGCGAACTCCTCCCGCTCGTCGACCACCCGTAGGGGGCGTCCGCCGGTCCGCCGGATCCGCGGATCCGCGGATCCGCCGGGCCCGGGCCCCGAACGGCCGGTCCGGGAACGCGCGGGGCCGGTGACCGCCGCCGCGGACACCGGCCCGTTCCGCACGCCCGCCGCGTCACGGGACCGTCCGAGCACGCCCGGCACGAGGACGGCCCTCCGCCCTGGGATCGCACCCGCGCACCGGACACCGCGGGGCCCGCCCTCCGGGCGGACGGGCCACCGTCGCGCCACCCCCTAGAACACCGGCACGCCCGCCCGGGTCAGCCGCCAGTCCACCGAAGCGAACTCCGCCGGGTCGATCGTCCCCTTCGCCTTCACCCACTGGATGATCGTGTTGCGGATCTCGTCCGAGTTCGACCACAGCTGCTTGGCCTGCGGCACGTGCGGGAAGTTGCCGCCGCCCGAAGCCCGGTAGTTGTTGACCGCCAGCACGAACTGCGCCGCCGGATCCACCGCCTTCCCCTGGAAGGACAGCCCCGAGATCCGCGAGCCCGCCGGCTGCGCGATGTCGATGTCGTACGCCAGCCCGTACACGGCGTCGTAGTTGTAGTCCGGAATGCCCTCGGCGTTCGTCAGCTTCGCCGGATCCACCGCCTCACCCGGCGCCGTCCGCACGAAGTACCGTGCCGAGTACTCCAGGTAGTCCTTCAGCTGCGCACCCGTCAGCAGCCGCGCCTCCATCGTGTTCTCGAACGGGTACAGGCCGGCCGCGTCCCTGATGGTCACCTGCCCGGCCGGGATGGCCGCCGTCCGCGAGAAGCACGATGCCTGCGACAGCACCGGCAGCGCCGCCCACTGCGAACCCGCCAGGGCCGACGTCACCGTCTCCGCCTGCACGTGGTTGATCAGGTCGATGATCGCCACGTCCTTGACCGGACCCTCCGCCGACGACATGGCCTGGGTCGAGGTGCCGATCACCTGGTTCACGTACGCCACGACCTTGCGGTGCTCGTCCGACAGCAGCCGCGTGATCTTCGTGTCCTCGGCGACCGTGTTCGAGTTCAGCACCTTCGCCGCGACCTTCACCACCGACCAGCGGCCCTTCTCCCACACCAGCTCGAAGTCGAACAGCGTCAGCCGCTGGCCCCACTTCAACGGCTCCGACAGCACCACGTCCTTGCCGGTGGCCTCGTTCTTCACCCGGTACTCGGGGATCTCCGTGTGGGCGTGCCCCACCAGGATCGCGTCGATCCCCGGAACCTGCTGCGCCACGAGTGCCGCCGCGTTCTCGACGTACGGCAGCTGGTCACCATACGACGAGGTACCGCTCGACCCCGAGTGCGCCGACACGATCACCACGTCCGCCCCCATCGAGCGCAGCCGCGGCACGTACTTCGCCGCCTGCTCCTCCAGCCCGGGGAACGTCATCTTGCCCTGTACGTTCGCCTTGTCCCACAACGCGATGCCCGGGTTCGTCAGCCCCAGCACGGCCACCTTCACGTCCCGCCCGTGAGGAGTGCGCAGCCGGTGCATGCTGTACGGCGCGAAGGCCGGCTTCAGCGTCTTCGCGTCGAGCGCGTTCGCCCCCAGCAGCGGGAAGTCGCACTGCTCCTCGAACCTGCGCAACACCGGAATGCCGTAGTTGAACTCGTGGTTCCCCAGCGCCGCCGCGTCGTAGCCGATCGCGTTCATCGCCTGCGCCATCGGGTGCACCGGACCGCGCCGCGCCGTGATCGGATCGACCTTCGCGTAGTAGTACGACAGCTGTGTGCCCTGGATCGTGTCACCCGCGTCGATGAGCAGCGTGTTGCACCGCCCCTTCTCCGCCCGCACCTCGTTCACCAGGGTCGAGATCTTCGCCAGGCCGACGTCGTTGTGCGCCTTGTCGTCGAACTCCCTGTCGGTGGAATGTTCACCAGCTTGGCGTGACCCCAGGTCGGAAGCCCTATACGGCTGCTGACCTGTCTGTTCTCCCTATCCGGGTATGCCGGAGTGTGTCGGGGTCTACCCCCGGTTGTGTCAGCTCCGTGTCAGTGATTCCGGCCGTCGAGCAGCAGCTCCGGCCCAACCGCGGTGACCCCTAAGCCCGCTGTGCATCCGTCAGCGGCCCCCATGGACGCACGGCCGCGCCCGGAAAACCAAAACGCCCCCGGTAGCAGCCGGGGGCGGGGTGGACCGGAGTCCAAGTAAGTGCTGCTCCCCGGGTGGTTACGACACCCGGGGCGCGGATGCGGCGGCGGACCTGAGAATCCCCGGCGCGTGATCGAAGGGCTGAACCCCCTCCAATGCGTCCGACTGTAGCGCACGAGCGCTCCCCACGGCACCCGGCTCCGGCGCCGCCGGTTGACCACCTCTCAGCGATCTCCGCAGGCCAGGCCCTTGACCAGCCCCGTTCGGGCGCATACCAGGGGCACGCCCACGTTCGAGTGAGCCGTACGGCAACCGATGTACCTGAGGTGCCCGGTGCCGGCGCACGACGTATCGGGATGCTGGCCGCGCTTCCCGCCCTCTCCGACCGGATGACGAACATGCTGCTCCTCGGCGACACCGAGGGTCGATACGCCCCGTGGAACCGGCAGCGGGGCGGTACGGGAACTTCAGCTTCCAATCACGCCTGGGCCATGACCAACGGTGTGGCTACGGCGGCCGGGGCCCGCGGCTGGAAGTTCGAACAGTTCTCCACCGTCCTGCTGGACACCACGGCGGAGGCCGGGCGGCACGCCCGCCAGATCGCCCACCGGGGCGGCCGTGACAAGGCCGTGGCTTGGCTGCGTCGGGCCTGGGATAGCGCAGCGGAGTACAGCGTCGCTCACCCCCGCCTCGACGGCCGCCAGCCCGCCCACGCCGCCCTTGAAGACCTCCGTGCCGTAATCGAGACGCTCCGCTGGTCCGGCCCGGCCGCGACCACGGACCTGCGCAACCTCGCGGTCCGTCTCCACCTGAGCCAGCGCTCGGGCGGGCTCGACCACGACGTTTCCCTGATGCATCTCGCCGAGCTGATGGGCGTCTCCCGGAACACCGCGCGGCGCAGCAACCAGCGGTTGGTTCAGGCCGGATGGCTGAAGCGGATCAAGGACGCCACCGAGGACATGCCCTCCGGGTGGCGGCTGGCCAAGGGCCGTATTCACAACGGGCCCCCCACCCAGTCGCACCAGCGTGGGGGGGTGAACCGAGGGGGGTCCATCGTGAATAACACCAGTTCACAGGCCGATTCCGGGGCTGACCTCCACACCCGGACCGTGGTGCGGCTGACTGCCCTCGACGCCTTCGCCCACCGTGGCCTGGGCGGGTCCGCCCTCAAGGTGGTGGCCGCGCTGGTGATCCGACAGGGGCAGACGGCCGCCGAGCTGACCCGCTCCGCCTCCGTCTCCCAGCCGACCGTCTCCCGGACCACCCGCCAGCTCGCCGCCCTGGGCTTGGCGGTCCGGGTGGGGGAGGTCTGGGAACTGGCCCCAGAGGCCATCGACGGCATCGGCTCCCACCAGGGCGATGAGCCCGCCGAGAAGCCCGCAGCCGGGTGGGACGACGTGGCCGAGCGCCTCGGGACCGCCGGGACCGGCGAGCGCCGCCGGGCCGCCCATGACCAGCGCCGCACTGCCTGGGCCGAGTTCCGCCGCATCCGCCAGGAGAACCGCCGCCCCGCCGGCGCCGAGCCCCACCCCCGCCGGGGCCGCCCCGAACTCGTCAACGCCGACGGCCTCGCCGTCGATCGGTCCACGGGTGAGGTCATCGAGGGCGTCTTCCTGGCCGTTGACGGCGACTGGATCGTCCCCGACCTGGAGCGCCCGCACGAGGAGCTGGAAGCGCTCCGGCTGGCAGCCGTCGCCCACTGGGACGCCGCGTGACCACTGACCTGCACACCCAACACCCAACCGGAGAAGCCCTCATGTCGAACCCACTGACCGAATCCGACGACATCGCCGTCGAGGTGCCGGCCAGCGAATCAGTGGACCCCGCCCGGTCCGCGCAAGATCAGGCCCGCAAGGAACGCGACGCCTACCACCTGGCCCGGCGCGAGGAGTGGATCGACACCATGAAGGCCCGGGCCGCCGAGCGTCCGCGCCGCGTCCCCACGGTGTACGTATCGGCGTCCCCGAGCCGCCAGGGCAGTCCGGCGTGGCCGTCGGTCATGCAGTCCGTACGTGACCGGCTCCCGGGTGAGGTCCGTGTCCAGGACTGGGGCACCGCGAACCCCGATGGCCTTCTGTGGAATCGCTGGTGGGTCAAGTACGCCCCCGGCATTGACCTGCTGGTGGTCGTGGGGGAGAGGCACGGTTCGCACCACTGGGTGGGGCCGAACATCGTGGACGAGATCGAGACCGTCGAGACCTTCGGCCAGCCGGTGCTCCTGTGGGCCCAGCGGGGCGGGACGAAGCGCCTGGCGCCGGTCATTGACTGTTCGCGTGTGTGGCGGGCGAAGTCCCGGCGCCCCGTCCTCGGCTTCAAGCCGCTTCGCCGAAACTCGCGCGCCCTGCGCGCAGCCGTCGCAGCCATGCGAGGCCAAGCATGACGAGGATGGACATACGGCGAAGCGAAGCCCCCGCCGGATGCCGGCGGGGGCTGGGATGGCGAGCGACGCCGTTTTAGCTGGGCTTGGTCTCGGCGGCAGAGGGGAGCCGGGCGCTTTCGCCCAGGGCCTCGCATGCGCGCTCGTACCACTCGACGGGGACGATCACCGCCTGCCGGTCCTTGTAGCGGGCCACCTCGATGTGATCACCGGCGTACCTGACGCGGTTCATCACGTCCACGATCTCGTTCCGCACCTCCGCGGAGGACTTCTTCACGGTCTTGCGCAGGTTGCTGCTGTCGCTCGTCATGGCCACATCGTACGGGCGCGCAGTCCTGCGCGAAACTCCTGTCTTGCGCAACATGTAAATGTTGCGCAAGACTGAGGGTGCACCGCGAAAGACCCCCGGAACCTTCGGAGACAGGCGGGCGCGTTGCTTCGCATCGCGTCGTCTAGCTCCTCCGCGAGGCCGTTGCTTGAGAACTCCACAGAGTGCCGAAATGAGAAAACCGCCCGTACGCAGGGCGGATGCAGTTCGCCGACCTGATGAACAGGTCCGGTCCCGCGCGGGCTCACACAGCCGTGCGGGAGCCGCGCCCGCTCAGACAGCAGGGCGAACGCAAAACGGCCGCCCGGTGCGCGAACACCGGACGGCCAGCCCAACACCTGACGCAAACAGGAGTAGGCAATGCCGAAGACTAGCTCGTTCAACCAGCACGCCAACGAGGCGGTCGCCATCACCTGCCCGACCAAGGCCGCGACCAACGCCCCGCGTTATGCGGAAGCCCTCGACAGGGGCCCCCGCACCCAGGCCGCCGCTGGACGCCTCGTCTCCGCGATCCGCGGGGGGAAGCGCTGATGTCCCAGGCCTGGGTTCGGATCATCGCCAACGCGAAGGACGCGGCCAAGGCCGCCGCCGCTGCGAAGCGGGCCGCCGACGCCATCCGCGCCGCCCGCACGGGGGCGTGATGGGAGTCCGCGACTTCCTCTTCTCCAACCCCGACCAGCACGGCGCCAGCCCCAAGAGCGTCATGGGCAAGCCGTCCCGGTCCGCCCGAAACGCCGACCGTGCCGGCGCCCAGTGGGAGGACGCCGACCGCGCCCGCGAGCGCACCCGCAGCACCAGCTCGCGCGGCTTCTTCGCGCAGAGGGGTCGCTGATGGCCAGCCGCGCCCGCTGGGACGTGGACCCGGAAACGCTCCGTGTCACCCCCAGGAAGACCACCTCGAAGCCGGACTCGAACCGCGCGACCACGATGCGCGAAGCCCAGTCCGCGCACCGCGCCGCCCGCTCGATCCTGCGGCGCGGCTGATGTCCCGCCCCTGCCAGTTCCCGCTCGCCGCCAGCACGTTGGCGGCGAGCGGGTGCCGCACCCGCGAACAGGCCCACCAGCGCGGACTCTGCGCCCGCCTCTGGGCCCAGCAGAACGACCGCGACCGCGGTTCCACGCGTGGAACCGGCGGCTCCACCCCGAGGAGCAGCACATGACCAGACCCGACGAGCCCGACCTGGCCACCCTCGCGGCCATACGGGACCGCTCCGCCGACATCAGCGCGACCGCCTTACGCCGTGTCCGCCCCACCGGAGAGACCGAGACCCCCCAGCCCAACCCCGTACCGCTCGCACCCGGAGACCTCTGGTCCGCCGAACTCGGCGGCATCACGGTCTCCGTCCGCTGGCGGGACCACGACACCGACGACGACCCGAAGGTGCCGGCCACCACCTGACCGACCGCCCGAAGTGGCCCTCGGACCCGGCAACGCCACCTGCACGAAGACGGGAAGGCACCGGGCCCGAAGGCCGCCTCGGACGACCGGACTACCAAGGAAGGCAGATTGATGCACGAGCGCCCCAAACCGCTCATCCCCAAAGCCCTGCGCCCCGTCCTGTACGGGGTGATCTTCGGGGCCGTCCTCATCGCCGGTATCGGGTTCGCGGGCTCGTACGACGCCGTGAGTGACCTGGCCAGGGAGAAGGGCTTCGGCCGCTTCGCCCTGGTGTTCCCCCTCGGTATCGACCTGGGGATCTTCGTGCTCCTGGCCCTCGATTTGCTTCTGTCGTGGGTGCGGATTCCCTTTCCGCTGCTGCGACACGTGGCGTGGCTGCTGACGACCGCGACGATCGCGTTCAACGCCGCCTCGGCGTGGCCCGACCCGCTCGGGATCGGCATGCACGGCACGATCCCGATCCTCTTCGTGATCGTCGTGGAGGCTGCCCGCCACGCCATCGCCCGACTCGCCGAGGTCGAAGCCGACCGGCACATGGACCGGGTGCGGCTCTCGCGCTGGCTGCTCGCCCCGACCTCGACATTCAAGCTGTGGCGGCGCATGGTCCTGTGGGAGTTGCGCAGCTACGAACAGGCCGTAGGCCAGGAGCAGGACCGGGTGATCTACCGGGCCCGCCTGCGAGCCAAGTACGGGCGCGGGTGGCGCCGCAAGGCACCCGTGGAGGCCGTCCTCCCGCTGCGCCTGACGCGCCTCGGTGTCGCGCTCGCGCCGGAAGCCGGCTCCCGGAACCCCGGCGCGAACACCGCAGGGTTGCACCGCGAACAAGTCGACGCGGCCGCCAAGCCCACGGGGAACACGGCTCTGACGGTGACCGCAAACACGGGGTCACCGGCCATCGCGAACGGCCCGGAGGCCACCGCGAACACGGGCGTTCGCGATGAGGTCCCCGCGGCTCTGGCCGACCACGAACAGCCCCCGGAACCCATCACGAACACGAGCGTGTTCGCACCGCGAACGGAGCCCGAGGGCGACCGCGAACAGCGCGCCGAGGACATCGCGAACACCACCGCGAACACTCCAGATCCCTTGGCGGGACTGGGATCCGAAGCGGCCGAGGAACACCGCGAACCGGTGGTCGTCCCCGCCGCCCAGCCCGTACGGGGCATCGTCACGGCCACGCTTCCGGACCCCGAAACCGACCGCGAACAGGAACCGGAGCCGACCGCGAACAACGAGCCGGAAGTCACCGCGAACGACGCCCAGGACCGGGAACAGGACACCACGAACGACGAGCCGGAGACCACGAACGACGAGCCGGAGACCACCGCGAACAGCAAGCCGGACCGGCACGCAGCCGCCCGCGCGGACCGCGAACGCCTCGCCGCCGCCTACCTGGCGACCGACCCCAGCCCGGCCTATCGCGAGTTCGGCGAGGAACACGGCGTCTCAGCGGCGACCGTCTCCAAGGCCCTCAAGGAGTGGCGTGAACGAGAAGCCCAGAACGCATGAAGCGGTGCCGGCCAAAGAACCGGCACCGCCCCACTAACCCCCGGGAGGGGGCCCGGGTCACCGACCAAAGCAAGCCGGTGCCCCCTCCCCACACAGAGGTTGAGGACACGATGACAGCCATACCGTTCGAACAGAAATCGCTTCCGCTGCGGACATGGCTCGCGGTGGCCGTGACCGTGCTCCGCGTCCACCGCGACCGCACCCCCGAGGTGTCGGCCGTGTGGGCGCCGGAGGAGATCCACACCGCAATGCCCGGTCAGGACGAGCTGATCGTGCGTGCCGCGCTGATCGCCCGGGGCGTCGCCCCTGGGGGCCGGCCGTGACCACGCCCACCCCGGGCGGCTACCCGCCGCCCCCGCCCTACCCGCCCGGCCAGCAGCCGGACTCGATCGACTGGTACTCGATCCCCGCACCGCGAGAGCCTGACATGCACTACCCCGCCCCGGGCGCTGAGCCCTGGCGGGAGCAGGCCCAGGAGACCGCGCACATGATCGCGGACGCCTTGGCCGTCTACATGGCCCCCGAGAAGCAGCGCGAGAAGCGCTTCGACTTTTCGTGGATCGGCCGAATGACCAGCTCAAAGCACGGAAGGACCGCGATCATCGCGGCCCTTTCCTCCGCCCCGCTGGTCGGCCTGGCCGTCGCTCAGTACCGGGCCGACACCCACGCCAACCCGCTCGGCCTGGTCGTCCTCGCCGGCTTCTTCGCCCTCGGCGCGCACGGCTTCTTTCACAACGCGGTGACCCGCTGGGCGCTGTGGGGTGTCGCCCTCTCCCCGCTCTACTCCATCCCGGCCTCTCTGGCCCTGCTCACCGCCACCGTTGGGAGTTCCTCGTGAAGACGGCAACGCTCGGAATGTTCACCGTCGGCCTGCTCGTCTTCGTCGTACGGGTCGCCTGGTGGTGGTTCAAGTCGTCCAAGGGGTCCCGGAAGGCCAAGGACCTGGCGTCCTTCGCGCTCGCCTCGGTCTCCTTCGGGCTGGCCGGTGCCTGTGCGGGCGGGATCATCGGGACCGCCATCGGATGGGCCCGCGACGGCATCGGCTGGGCCGGTGACCAGGCCCTCAAGTCGGGCACGGGGTCACAGGCTGTGAGCGTCTCCCGGGCCGCCGACTATGGGGTGCTCACCCCGTACGGCGCCGTGATCATGCTCGTGGTCGTCGCGATCACGATCGTCTGGTTCAAGTCCGCGGTGGGCCCCCTCAAGAAGGAAATCGGGTGGGGCGGCGTATCCGGGGTCGGGCTCGGCCCGTTCGTCGGCGCCGCCCTCCTGGTCCCGATCGTCAACGGCATCGGCTCCAGCACCATTCAGGCCTGGTTCTTCGCCTAAGTCGCTGACCTGCGGTGTAACCGTGTAACCGGTGTAACCGAGGGCCCCGTATCGGCGGGTTACGAGCTGTAACCCGCCTGCGGGGCCCCTCGGTTACGGGTTACGCGGTTACGCCAGCCGCCTCCAGGACCAACCCGAGATGCCCCAAGAGGTGCCCCAGATGAGTACCGAACTGACCCCCTACGAAGGCGAATACGTGTGGGCCGAGTTCGTCGAGGACGACGCTCCCGGTGCCGGCGCACCGGACCCGGCCGACGAACCCGCCACCCACCGCCGCCCCTCTCAAATGTCGCAGAAAGTCACCACCATTGCCCGGGCCGTCGCCGGGCTGACCGGCCCCGGATACGCCAACCTGTGGCACGTCGCCGTGCACATGATCTCCGGCGGCCACAAATCCGACGAGGAGTTCCGTCGGGCCCTGGTGAAGATCCAGTTCGACCAGTACCAGCAGCAGCGCACCGAAGCGCAGGCCGGACTCACCGAAGCGGAGAAGCGCCTCGCGGACCTGATGTCCACGGCCGCGACGACCGGCCTCAACCAGGACCAGAAGATCGCGGTGCACCAGGCCCGCGACGAAGTACGGCGCCGCCAGGCCGGGCTTACCGCCCTACGCGCCCAGCCCTTCGAGCCGGTCCAGCCGTCCGCCGACCAGATCACCCGGGCCCGCCGGGTCAGCGGCGCGAAGCGGTTCGTGTTCGCGGCCGTCGCGGTCACCGCGGCCGGGGTCGCCATCGTCGTCCAGGCCCCGCTCGCCGCCCTCGCCACACTGCCCGTCTCGGCCGTCGGGGCCTGGTGGCTCACCCGCCACCCGATCCCCCTCACGCAGCGGGAGATCCCCGAGGCCCTGCGCCTGCCCGAACTCGGCCCCGGCGTCACCGCCACCGTGCCCGGACAGGCACCCGACCCCATCGCAGTCCACCAGACGTACGACCCCTCCAAGGTCTCCGACGAGGCCGCCGAATTCACCCGCGCCCTGTACGCCACGAAGCTGATCAAGCCGGTGAAGGTGGGAGAGGGCGACAACGCGCAGACCCTGTTCCCGCACGCCACCATCGAAGGCCCCGTCGTACGCGACGAACTCGGCTGGTCCGCCGTGATGGTGCTGCCGTCCGGGATGGACCTCGACGCCGAAGCGGTCATGAAGAAGCGCGTCAAGGTCGCCGCAGAGATGAGCGTGGACGAGTCCCTGCTCATCTTGGAACGGGTCCCCCCGAGTGCCGGCGGGCACGCCCGCATGATCCGCGTCTCGAAGTTCGTCGTGGACCCGTTCACGGTCACACGTCTGTCCCCGCTGATCGGGCGGACCGAATCCCTCGACCTGTGGGGAGTCGGCGCCCCGGTCGCCTTCGGGCCGCGCGGCGACGTGGTGTTCATCCCGCTGCGGGACATCGCCCTACTGCTGGGCGGCGCCTCCCGCTCCGGCAAGGGCGTAGCCATCGCCGCACTCATCTGCGCGGCAGCCCTCGACCCCCGCGTCCGGTTCCGGATCATCGACGGCAAGGGCTCCGGCGAACACAACCGCTCCGCCCGCCTCGCCGCGACGTTCTTCAAGCACTCTCCGGAGCGGCTCCTGGCGCTCCTGCTCATCTACAAGGAGGAGATGGACCGTAGGCACGCCCGCCTGTCCGACCTCGGCCGCAGCAAACTCGACGCCGACCTGCTCCACGAAATGCCCGTCGAAGTCGTCGTCGTTGACGAGCTGTACCCGTACACCACGCACAAGAAGCTCGGAGCGAAGATCCTCCGCCTGCTGATCCTCATCGGGTCACAAGGCCTCGACGTCGGGATCATCCTCGTGATGGCCACCCAGACCCCCATGGTCGAAGTGGTTCCCCGTCTCCTGCGCAACAACGTGGGCGGCCGGTGGGGCATGCGCACCGACGACGGGATCAGCTCGAACACGATCCTCGGTGACGGCCGCGCCGGACAGGGCTTCGACGCCTCCAAAATCAGCGACGAGACCCGAGGCGTCGGCTGGCTTGCCCTCGGCGGGATCCCCCGCAAGGTCCGCTCCTGCTACACGACCGACGCGGAGTTCGCCGCGATCATGGCCGTCGGCTACGCCCTCCGGCAGGGCGCCGGGACCCTCCCCGGGCAGCGCTTCGACCCGATCGAGGAAGCCCTCCTCCAGCTCACCGGGATCTCCACCGCCGCAGGCGGCGCCGGGGGCTACGGCAACGCGGAGGGCGGCACCTACACGGCCGCGCAGGACGACGACCCCGAGGACGGCTTCGACCCGTACGCCGCCGACCATGCCGGCGACGACGACGAAGCCCCCGAGGTCACCATCGCCAACATGCGCGAGATCGTCGCCCTGATCCTCTCGCTCTACCCGGACGACGCCGACCGCGCGCACCTCGCGGACATCGCCGACCGGCTCAATGCCGACGGGAACCACGGGGACGACTGGGACGCCGTGGCCGTTGGTGACGCTCTCCGCAACGTGGGCGTCACCGTCAAGCCGGTCCGCGTGAACAAGGTTCCCGGGAAGGGCGTGTTCTTCGCCGAGCTGCACGCCGTCCTCGGCGACGCCGCAGCCTGACCGCATCGGCCGGGGCCCCAACGGGCCCCGGCCGAACAGGCAACAGGAAACATCGCGAACCCCTCGCGGAGCCCTTCGGCCGTGATGCAGGCTCGGGTACATGACCGCGCACCCCGTCACGGCCGCCCAGGCCGCTTCGCTCCTCCGTCAGCTCGCCCAGGCGACCGACGACCCCACCCGGGCCTACGACTACCCCGCCGAAGCCGCGGCGACCGCCGAGGCCCTGGCGGAGGTAGCCGACCAGCTCCGCGCGGCCAGCAAGCGCCTCGACCGGTACGTCCGTGCCCACCGGCACAGCGACGACTGGCGTTCCACCGACCGCGAGACGCCCCGCTACTGGACCGACGAAGCAGCCGTCGAGGCCGAGAACGCCACCCACCACGCCCGGCAGACCCAGGCCCGCCTCAACAACACCGCCCAGGCGCTCCGCCACCTAGCCCCCAACTAGCCCCGGCCGTGCACCCCTTCGGTGCCGGCCACGGGGCCGACACCGAAGGAGAACCCGATGCCGACCGGAGCTTCCGTACGCCGCAAGGCCAGCCGAGCCCGCGTGTGCACCGACAAGAAACCGTTCGCCAGCGAGGCTGAAGCGAAGGCCGCCGCGCACTCCATGGCCGTCCGCGAGCCCTACCTCCAGCGCCGCACCGCCTACCCGTGCCCGTACGACCACGGCGGGCACTGGCACATCGGCCGTAAGTTCGGCCGGGACACCCGCTGATGACCCTCACCATCCCCGAGTCCCTCGCGAAGGCCGTCTCCGCGAGCCCGGTCCTGGCAGCGCTGCCCGCCCTCGACCTCCTGCACACCGCCGTGGAGCACACCCTCCAGGGCGCGCTCCGCGCCCGCGAGGCCGACTTGTACGGCCTGCGGATGGCTGCCTCCGCCGTCTACGCCGAAGCCGCCGACCGGGTGGAACTCGCGATCCGCGAACCCGCATCCGGTGGTCACCCCACCTTGCACCAGCTCCTCGCCCTGGTCGCCGCCGGCGACGACCTCGCCGCCCGTGGCGGGGTCACCTGCAGCCTTCACGGCCGCCTCGCCCACCTTCACGGAGTTACCCCAGTGAACGGGATACCCGGCCCCTCCGGCCGCTGCCCCACCTGCACCGCCGTTCTGCCCGGCAGCCCGGGCACCCCGGCACCGCACCACCACGTCGGTGCCGGCGCCGACTGCGCCGGGGGAGACCTGGAGACCCCTGACAACTAGCCCCGCAGCACCAGCCCTCCGCCCGCCCGCTGATTCCCTCGGCGGGCGGGCGGACCCATGCCCGCACCCCGAGTTCCACGCGTGGAACTCGGCACCCCGCACACGAAGGAGACGTAGAGATGACCACCACTGACACCGGGAGCGGATCGGCGGCGCAGCTCGCCCGCGACGCCGAGACCGATTTGCAGCTCCTCAACCGGACCGTCGCCGACCACGGATACGAGTACGCGGGCGACGTGTACGACGTTCTCGGCGCGCTTGCCAGGATCGGTCACAAGCTCGTCCAGGCCACCGAGGAAGCCGCCGTTGCCCTGGTGCGCATGGAGGCCCTCGGCGTCGTCGGTGTCAGCAGCGAGGAGACCGCCACCCCGCGCGAGGTCGTCACCATCGCCGCCCGGAACCTCGCGCACGCCACCGTCACCGCCGCGCAGCTCCGGACCCGCCTGAACGCTGCCCAGACCGCCATCCGCAACCTCACCACGGAGGCCGCACAGTGACCCGCTGGATCGAAGATCCCTCGCTCAATGCCCCCGAGGGCCACTACTGGGTGCGCCCCGCGCCGGACGACTGCCCGAACTGCCCGTGCCACACCGCCCGCACGTGCGAGGCTGCAGGCTGGGCCTTCGCCCACCGCCCCACGCACCAGGACGGCACCCCCTACACCGAGCCCTGCCCGTGCGAGCAGAAGGCGGAGGAGGCCGGGCACGAGGCGCGGACCGTCGTGATCGAGCTGGACGGCATCCTCAACTACGTGCAGGCGGAGCTTCACCGGTCCGGGATCGCCGCCGGGCGGATGCTCACCGAGGCCGTCTTTGCCGGACACTCGTCGATCCACGGCGACGCGCCCGGCCCGCTCCGCATGGGCCTGCACCGCCCGACCGAGAGGGACGACCCCCGGCACATCGTCGTGGACGACCGTGGGGAGCGGTGGGTGATGGGCCCCACCTCGATGCGTGCCACGATCACCTACCGCATCACCGGCTTCTGGGGCACCGGGGAGGCCCGGTGATCGCCCCGGCTGTCCTCTGCGAGACGGACGGCTGCATGGGCCTCTTCGTGTGGGAGGGCCTCGGCGGCATCCTGCCCCATGCGCAAGCCGCCGGCTGGACCCGCAACGGCTCCACCGACACCTGCCCGGCCTGCAACCGGACCGACCTCCCTTTTTTTCGGAGTCACCACAGACCGCTGCGCCTGCTGCGGCGGGGAGAACTGGGCCGCCGCCGACGCTGACCGGTGCCGCGCCTGCAAGCAGGACCAGCCAGCCGGTCAACCTCGCCAGATGATCCGCAGGGCAATCGCGGGTCCTCGCGAAGACCTCTGAGCCTGGAGCATTTCGGGGTCTTGACCGCTGTGCCGTGAGCGCGGGACCGTCGTCTGCAACTGTGCGCAACCTGCTCGCCCGACACCAAGCCCCACCCATGAAGAGACCCCTGGCAGAGAAAGTACCGGGGGTCTCTTCATGCCCGCGCGTACGTGGCGCTCCCGCCGGCGGACGAGGTGGCGGCTCGCCCCGCGAGCCGTCAGAGCGAGCACAGTGGCTGGGACCGGGGGTGGTGCGGAGTATTGCCCCGCGGGCTGGACTTCGGCCGCCGGCATCGGGTGGGCGCACCTTCTGTGGCCGAGGCCAAAGACCACACAGTGTGATGGTCGGCCGGAGGGTGAGGTGTCGCGCCGGGCGGGCTCCAGTGGCTGGCCTGCCCGTCCGTTGGGCTGCTTGTTCGCCAACCGGGGATGCGCTTTACCGTGGGTTGATTTTGGTTGTGGTGCTTATTGGGGGGTGGTTGTGGAGCTGGTTGGTCTGTTGGTTGTCGGTGGTTGTGGGGTTGGTTGGGTTCGGGTTTGGTGAAGATCAAAAACAGGTGATGGACAAAGGCAGTTCCCCTCTGCGGGGGAACTGCGGCAGAGCCGGTCAACGGCAAAGTAGGAGGGGGATTCCGCTTGGCATGGCTGACGAAGATCGCGACGGATGAGCAGGTCGAGTATCGGCTGAAGCAGCGTGCCGGCTGCGACCTGGTGGTCGAGGAGCAGACCGAACTGGTCGAGGGCGTCGACAAGGTGGTCGACTACCGTACGCAACAGGACGAGGAGACCCCGCTGGTGTGGATGGGCTCCGGTCTGGACGCCGTGGGGCTGACTGCCGGGCAGGTCCTCGACGAGGACGGCAAGCAGGCGGCCCGCAACTTGATGAACGGGTGCCAACCACTGACGGGGGCCCGGCTGTTCAAGTCGAGGAACTCCTCCAGGGCGCACCCGGAGTCGAAGCTCACGGTGGCCAGGGTGACCGCGGCCATCGAGGCAGCCGCCGCCGAGAAGGGCGTCGAGCCCGCCGAGCTCCTCGCGGGCAAGCCCAAGCAGCAGCGGCTCCTGGCGCAGCAGCAGCGGATGGTTCACCGGTTCGGCGAGGGGCACCGGCTCCAGGTCGCCACCCTCGACAAGCTCGCGCGGGCCGTCGGCGTCGACCTCGCGGACGTCTTCACCGAGGCGGAGCTGGCGAAAGCGCGCGAGCACCAGGACGAGCGCGTCGACACCCGCACGCGCGGCTTCGACCTCGTCCTGGACATCCCCAAGTCCGACAGCGTCCTCGCCGGGTTGCTGCCCGACGACGCGGAGCAGGTGTACCGGCAGCTGGTCCACGAGGCCAGCCGCGACGCCCTGGCGCTGTACGAGAAGTGGATCGGGTACTCGGTCGGCGGCGAGGACGGCGAGATGGTCCGCCTGGAGACCGGCGGCCTGCTGGCGTGGTCCACCGAGCACCGCAGCGCGCGCCCGGTCGGCGACGGTACCCCCGGGGACCCGCACCTGCACCTGCACATCAGCATCGTCAACCTGGGGCTGTGCGAGGACGGCGTGTGGCGCTCCATCGCCGCCCGGGGCAAGGACATGCACCGGCACGCGTCCGCGATCGACAGGTTCTTCAAGGCCAGGCTGCGGGCGCTCACGTACGAGAAGTTCGGCGTACGGCGGGAGCAGGCGGAGCGGACCGGCGCGTGGGAGGTCGTGGGCATCCCCGCCGGGGTCCGGGACGCGTACTCGCGGCGGGCGAAGAAGGTCATCGAGACCGCCGGGGAGGGCGCGAGCCGGGAAGAAATGGCGCGGGCATCCGCGGACACACGGCGAGCCAAACACGCGACCGGCTCCGCGGAGATGCGGGAGTCGTGGCGGGAGCGGGCCGAGGCGATGGGCGTGGACGTCGAGGCGATGCTCGCCGCGGCCGCGCCGGGACCGCCCGGACCGGACGGCGGCATCGGCATCGACCCGGCCGGAGGCGGCCCGCGCATCCCGCCGCCGGCGGACATCGCCCGGATCGTCTTCGACCCGGAAACCGGGGTGACCGCGTCGAGGAAAGCGTTCGACCGCGCCGAGCTCCTGGCCGCCGTCGCCAACGCCCTCCGGTACGGGATCGGCTCCGACATTCGCGACCTCGACCGCCTGGTCGACGACGTGCTGCGCGTCGAGAGCTACGCGGTCGCCCTGCCGCACATCGGCTCCACCGCCATGTCGAACACCGACCGGTACACCACCCAGGACGTCCTCGACGCCGAGGACATAGCCGTCACCCAGGCACACGCCCGCTACGGCGACCGCAGCGCGGTCCTGACCGCGGACCAGGCCGCCGCCGCGCTCTCTGTGTTCGAGGTTGCCGCCGGGTTCCCGCTGTCCGCGCAGCAGCACGAGGTGGTGACCCGACTGCTGACCGCCGGGCACGGCATCGACGCCGTCGTCGGCGTCGCCGGCGCGGGCAAGTCCACGCTGATGGACGCGTGCCGGATCGCGTGGGACGCCACCGGCACCACGTACGCAGGCGCCTGCCTCTCTGCGGTCGGCGCCAAGGGCCTGCAGGACTCATCCGCGATCCCCTCGCGGACTGTCAAGTCGTGGCTCCAGCAGATCGAGACCGGCCGCGGGCTCGCCGGGATCGACGTGCTGGTCCTGGACGAGGCGGTGATGACGGACGACCGGTCTGCAGCGAAGCTGCTGACCGAGGCCGCGCGGACGGGCACCAAGCTGGTCGCGATCGGCGACCCCAAGCAGCTCCAGGCCGTGGGCGTGGGCGGGTGGTTCGCTGAGGTCCACCGCCTGGTCGACGGTCCGATCCTCACGGAGAACCGGCGCCAGGAGAACAAGGCCGAGCGCTCAGCGCTGGAGGTGTGGCGCACCGGCGACCACCGGAAGGCGCTGGAGATGCTTGCCGCCGGCGGCCGGGTCCACGCGGTCGAGACCGCCGACGAGGCCCGCTCCGAGATGCTCACCGCCTGGGACGAGCTGCGCCAGGCCTGGCCGGACGAGCAGGACCTGCTGGAGAACCTCGTGGTCCTGGCCGCCCGCAACGTCGACGTCGACGCGCTGAACCTGGGCGCCCAGCAGATCCGCCGCGCGGCCGGTGAGCTCGGCGACTTCCACCGGTACGCGCTTCCCAGCGGAGGTGAGATCTCCCTCGCCGAGGGCGACCTGGTCCGTGTCCGCGCGAACGACTACCGCTCCCGGCGGGGGGAGGGGCCCGACGTCCTCAACGGTTACCGGGCCGTGGTCACCGCCATCCGCGAGGACCGGCACGTCGAGATCACCTGGCGCACCAAGGACCGGAACCCGGACGGCACCGTGCGGACCGAGTCGGCGTGGATGAAGCCGGCCGACATCAGCGAGGGCAAACTCTCCCTCGGCTACGCGATGACCGTCGCCGCCTCCCAGGGGCTGACCTGCCACACCAGCCTGCTGTACGGCCACGGTGCGAACGCCTTCGCGACGTACCCGGGGATCACCCGTGCCAGGAAGGCGAACCACTTGTGGCTGCCCCTGGCCGCCATCGAGGGCGAGACGACCCGGGCCCAGCTCGGCCGGGCCCGCTCGGAGACCGAGCAACTGCACCGAGCCATCACCGCGTTCGCCCACTTCCTGAACCAGTCGACGCCGGACGGGCTGATCAGCCACGAACTGCGGGCCCCGGCCGAGCCCGTGGCCGCGGTGCCCCGGCAGAGCGAGCACGTCCAGGTCACGGAGCAGGCACCCGGACCGCCACCCCGGCGCGTCTCAGCGCGGGGCGCAAGGGCGGTGTCCCCGTCCGTCACCCAGGCCCGTTGGCGCGAGGCCGAGCGGCAGGCCCAGCTGCGCACGCCACTCGTCGACACCGGCCTCGCCCCCGAGCCGGATCCCCAGCCCGCCGGCGCACCCGGCATCCCCGACGCTGTCGGTGACGTCGCCGGGGACCACCAGGAGCCGGCCGCCGAGCAGCCCGAGATGAACGAGGAGCGGCGCGCGCAGCTGGACCAGCTCAGGCTGGACAGCGAGATGCGGGCCGTCCCGCGATGGGAGATGCGCCCGTACGGCACGTACAGCGACAGTGACCTGCGGACGGCGATCAGCGGGTTCCTCGACGACGCCGAGGAGGCCGAGGAGAGGGCGGCCAAGGCCGTGGAGGCGTTCCGCATCCTGCGCGACCAGATGGACCAGGAGAAGGCCGAAGGCACCAGCCGCGGCACCAAGTGGGCGCAGGACGCTGGCGCCGTCCTCGACACCGCCGTCGGTCACCTCACCACAGCGGTGAAGGAGGCCGAGGCCCTCGCCGCCGCCGAGACGCAGGCCAAGGGCGCCCGCGAGATCCTTCCGGAGGTCGAGAAGAGCCTGAAGGTGTCGAGGCTGAGCCTGCGCTTGGCCTTTACCAGCAAGAAGAAGGTCAAGGGGGTGCACGAGCACGTCCTCGGCGAGGCCATCGCCGGGGAGGACGAGGCCAAGCGCGCCAAGCGGGCCAGCGAGAAGGCCAAGGCCAAGGCGTGGGAGACCGTCTGCGACAGCGAGTACGCCGAGGCCTTCGGCGCTGGCCGCTTCGCCCCGAAGGAGCTGCACGAGATCGCCGAGAAGTTCGCCGAGATGCGGGCCGCCTTGCCCCAGCAGGGGCACCGCAAGGACGAGCTCGACGAGAACGAGCTGGCCGACCTCAGCAAGGCCGCCCGGGCGGCAGCGAAGAAGGCCGCCGACGCGCGGGGATACGCCGAGCTCGCCGCCGGGGAGCAGAAGCAGCGCCGGAACAACGCGGAGAAGTACCCGAAGCTGCACGACGCCGAGACCAAGGCCCGCGCCGCCCACGCCGCCCAGCCGAAGCCGAAGGTCGTCCAGCAGCAGCCCGCCCCGGCCTCCAGCGTGGCCCTGGCACAGCAGCAGGCACAGAAGGGGCCCAGGCTGCGGTGATAGCCCAGGCCGGCCCCTGACCGGATCTCCGGTCCGGGGACCGGCCCCAGCGTTCGGCGAGCCGTCACACCTCCCGCGGCACGCGGCAGGAGCGGCTCCGCCCCGTCGGCGGCCCGCTCGGCGGCCGTACGGCCCCGCACGGTGCGCGGCTTCTGGTTCTCGACGACGCGATCCGGTCCGTGCCCGAGCACGGACGGGGCGGAGGCGGGCGGTAGCCGGTCGTAGACGGCGGCCGCCATCGCGGCGGCCGCGCCCTGATCTCCGCCGACCCGTAGGCACGCGGCGGTGTCCATGGCGAGCAGGGCGCGGGTCAACACCGACGGCGAGGACGTCTGGGCCAAGGCGTCGTCCTGCGCTTGGTGCGCGGCGCGGGCGCCGCTGAGGACGTGCCCGCTGGAGATTCCGGTGGCTCCCGAGCGAGCGGTACCGTCCCAGATAGACGAAGGGGACGCCATGAAGTGGAACGAGCACACCACCGGTCAGCGAATCAAGCTGCTGCGCGGAGCCGTCACTCAGGAAGAACTCGCCGAGAACGCGGGCCTGTCCATCGCCACGGTCCGAAAGGCCGAGCAGGACCGGGGGCAGATCTCGCTGCCCACCCTCCTGCGGCTCGCACGCGCCCTGGGCGCCGACATCTCCGTGATCGTGGGCCAGCAGGCCCCCCGCAGGGCGATGCTCGCGGACGACCGGAGCACCCTGCGCGAGCTGTCGCGCACGGTCCACGACACCGCGGCGGGGATCGGCACCGACAGGGAACCCGTCGACTTCACGGGCGATCTCGCGGCGGGATGGGATGCCTACCGGGCCGGGCGTATCGGGGTGGCCGGGCAGTTCGCCGCATCCTGCGTCAGGGACGCGGCAACGGCCCTCGCGGACGCCGCCGAAGACCGCCGCATGACCGCACGCGGAGCTCTCGCGGACGCCTATCGCCTGGCCGCCTACGTCGCCAACCAGTTCGGAGTCCGCGATCTTGCGTACGCCGCCATCGGCCACGCCGCCGACCAGGCCAGGCAGGGAGGCGATCCGGTACGGGAAGCCTCCGTGGCTTCGGGGCGCTCGTGGGTCTACTTGCGAGATGCCCGACTCGATGACGCCGAGCGCACCGCGGACATCTCCTACACCAGCATCGAACCGGCCTACAGCGACCGTGATCCCGTACTCCTTGCGACCTACGGGTGGCACGTCACCTTCGCAGCCGTCGTCGCAGCCCGTCAGGGAGATACCGCCGCCGCCGAGGATCTGCTGTCCCAGGGCTTCGCCGTAGCCACCCGGCTGGGGCAAGACGTCATGGTCAACGGCACCGCGTTCGGCCCCGCCGCCGTCACCGCCCAGGCCGTCGGTATCGCCGTGTCCACCGGCAAGGCCGCAAAGGCTCTGAACCTGTCCAAGCAGGTGCACGACTGGTCCTCACTGCACCAGGCCGCACAGAACCGGCTCCAGCTCGACATCGCCCTCGCCCAGTGCGACACCCGGCAGTACGACACCTGCCTGGACACCCTGCTGACGGTGTGCAAGGAGCACCCGGAATGGGTGCGCCACCAGACCCTCCCCGGCGTGATCGCCCAGCGCGCCGGCTACGCCACCACCTCCCGTTCCCGGAAGATCGCAAAGATCATCGGGGCCACGCTCGCGTAACTGCTACGCCGCGTCGCACTCCGTCCCTGCGCGGATCCCGGTAGTGCTACGCCCGCGCTCTTCACTCCCTGCGACGACCCGATCACCCTGGAGAGCCAGCGGGCAGCCGGTCCCCGTCGCCCCCTTCGGGACCGGCTGCTCTCCCTTCAGAGTGAGGAGTGCTCCATGCCTGAGCCCCTCCCGCGCCGCGCCCCCGGCGTCAGCGGACGCAAGACCGCCAGCCCCGATCCGCTGCCCGGATCGCCGAGCCGGGACCTACGGCTTCGGGCGGCCGGCGGCTGGGAGAAGTTCATGCGCCGCACCGGGATCCAGCCCGGGGACGGGGCATGATCGACGCTCCCCGCCCCGCCTCCCACCAGGGACTCCCCACATGGCTGTTCGAGGGCGCCCGCGTCTACGACCCCGGGCGGGACCGCGAAGCCGTCGTCCAGGCCATCGCCGACTTCGAGGACCCGGCCACTCGCCGCTTCGTCAGGAACGCCGTGTTCCTGAGGCCTGAGGGTGGCGGCAAGGAATGGATCGTCGCCCCGGAGGTCGCCCGCCCCGCAGAGGAGCGCTAGAGCGGCCACACAGCTCCCCGCCCCGCACTTCCTATAGCACCGCCCGGGACGGGATGCACCACCCCCTGCACCACTCGCACACCATCGAGAGGAGCACCACCATGTCCGACACCATCCAGGTCAACAACCTGACGCGGCGCCTGGACCACTCGGTTCCGGACGGAGTCTTCGAGCCGGCGGCGACCGCCGTCGAGTCCCTGACCCGGCGCCTGGACCATTCCGTCCCCGACGGCGTCTTCGAGTCGGAGACGCCCGCGGTCTGACCCTGGCGCTGCACTGACACCGATTAGTTGACGGCATGGCGGGTCGGTTCGGGACGAGTGTCCGGGTCGGCCCGCCTTCTCATCCGGAAGACCCGTATTCCAGTCAAGGAGGCCCACAGTGCACACTGCCATCGCCACCCGAGTAGAGCCCGGCTCCTTCTTCGACCTCGGCCGGAACGACCCGGCACTGATCCGTCTGCGCGAGGACGACGCCGAGCATGCCCTCCCGTTCGCCCTGATGGAGCGCCTCGTGAAGTCCGGCATCCCGTACGCCGAGCACGCCCGCACCCTGAGCAGCGACAGCGTGGACGTGGCCGGAGTCCGATTCACCTGGTTAGACGCCGAGCTGCCCGAACAGATCGCCCGCGAGATCAGCCTGGCCGACTACGAGATCCTCGAGCACACCGACGGGCGCCGCGTGGCGCTGACCCAGGCGCTGGAGCGGCTGGCCACAGCCCACCCCGAGGGCTTCGACCGCATCGCGGAGTTCGTCCGGGGGCTGCTGTGGGTGGGGCTCAAGCCTGGCGTCCGCACCTCGTCCCTGACCAGCTCCAGCGACCCCGCGCTCCCGTACGTCATCGTGTTCTCCGAGAAGGCGCTCCACCACATCCCGCCGAACACCGTCAGCTCGGAGCCGTCCCATCTCTTCCTGGCGGAGAACCTCCTGCACGAGGCGGTCCACCAGTCGGTCAGCTTCCACGTCCTCCAGCACCAGGTCTTCGTCGACGGGTACTCCTCCAAGACCTCCCCCAAGATCGAGATTGCATGGCGTGCTGCGCAGGGGGTGGCCCGCAACCAGTTCTGGGAGGTGGACCGCGCCTTCCACGCGACGTGCGTCTACAACCAGCTCCTGCGGTTCCGCCGGACCGAACTCGACCGCGATGACCTGACCGCGGGCGAACGCGCGCACTTCCAGGCCGCCTACGACGAGGGCATGCCGGCCGTCCGCTACCTCATGGGCCGGCTCGAACTCCTGGATGAGCACTTCACCGTGCACGGCCGGGAATTGCTGGCCGACCTGCGTCACCAGACCGACCAGCTCTAGCCTCAGCGACCAGACCGGGAACCGAACGAGGGAGGGATGAGTGCTCCAGCACCTCATCACACACGGTGAGGACTTGCGCATGGTCCCCACCGACCACGACCAGTTGACCACCGCCGTGCAGAACCTCCGCGAGGAACTCCAGGCGCTTCCCGAAGGCACGGATGCCGCACGGGCACGTGTCCTGGCCCGGTGGACCGGCATCGGCCTGCTGAGCCTGGGTGATTACCACGACGCACGCGTGTACCTGCGCCGCGCGCTCGACCTGGCCACCGCCAGCGGCAACACCCGGGCCGTCATCGCCACCGAACTCAACCTCGCCGACGCGTACCGCTACACCGGTGAGGCGCAGACCGCCGACGCGCTCTACCGCAAGGCCCTTGACGGCGCCCGGAGCAAGCACCCGGAACTCGTCGACTTCGCCCTCCAGCACCTCGGCAAGCACCTCATGGAGCAGGGCAACCTCGTCCCGGCCCGCGCCCACCTGCAGGAAGCCTTGCGGCTGCGGATCGCCAAGGGCGACGCTGAGCTGATCGAATCCACCCAGGCCGCAGTCGACCGCGTGGAACTGCTGATCAGCCGCGCAAGCGCTGATGCGGCAGCTCCAGCGGGTGGTGATACAGAGGCGGCGCGGTGGAGCAGGCGATGGACTTCCTGGCTGCAGTCCCGCACCACGGCTCGGACGCCAGCCGGGTGGGACGAGGGGTTTCCCGCTCTCCGGGACGCTGTACGCGATCTCACCGAGCACGAGCGGGTGCACCCCCGCCACCTGCGTGACCAGTCGTTCCCCGTCGACCTGCTCGCCGGCATGGTGGAGGAGGCCGAGAAGGCACTGGCCGCTGACGGATACCTGCACAACGGCAAGTGGAACGCGGCCGTCGGTGAGGCGGCGAACCGATTCGCGGGACAGGTCGATCTCGCCGCTGTTGTCGCGCGGTCCACCGGTCTTGAGGTCGAACAGCCTCACAACGGCGTCTACATCGCTTACCTGGAGGAGGGGCAGTTCCTCGACTTCCACGTTGACGAATTCGGCTTCGGTGAAGCCAACCTGATCTTGTGCCTCAAGCACGAGCGCCTCGCCGCGGCCCCTGCAGTGAGCTGCACCGTCTTTATCGACGCCGACGGCTACCTCGAATGTGATCTTGCACCGGGAGACTGCGTCGTGTTCGATGGAGCGCTCACGCCGCACGGCCGGACGCCCCTCGGCGCCGGAGAGAGCGTCATCCTCGTCAGCTTCGGCTTCCGCGCACGCGATCAGGCTTCCCGTACGGTCGCCCACCTTCCACTGGTCCCTCTCTGGGGTCCAGCCAAGGTGAGCCCAAAAGGGGCAGTGGGATGATCTTGGCGAATCAGCAGTGCGGTTCGACGAAAGCGTCCTCGGTTGGGTCGTGCTCGTCTTCCTGGCCGTCCTGATCGGTCCAGGCTCCGAAGGGCCCAGGCAGGCCAGGCTCGTCGGCGCCGAGCAGGACGGCCCCGCCCTTGAGCCGGTGCTCGCCGGGGATCACCGGCTGCCCGCTTCGAGCTGGGCCGGAATGCGGCTGGCCCTCAGCTCCTGCAGGTCCGGGATGTGGTTGTAGAGCGTGCCGGGGCTCACCCCGAGGAGCTTGGCAATCGAGGTGATCGAGTGGTCGGGGTTGGGCAGCATGTCGCGGGCGGCCCGGATGATGTCCGCATTGACGACGCTGGGCCGGCCGCCGACCTTCCCCCGCGCACGGGCGGCCAGGCCCTCGCGGGTGCCGGAGACGATCAGCTCGCGGATGAACTCCGCCAGCGCGGCGAAGACGTGGAACACCAGCCGGCCGCCGGGGGTGGTGGTGTCGAGCCGCTCGTGCAGCGAGGTGAAGCCGATCTCCCGCTTGCGCAGCTCGCCGACCATCGTGATCAGGTCCTGCAAGGAACGGCCGTAGCGGTCGAGGGCGGGCACCACCAGGGTGTCGCCGGCGGCGAGGAAGGCGTGGCACGCCTTCAGCTCGGGCCGTAGGTCGTTCTTCCCCGACTTCTTGTCGGCGAAGATCCGGCGGCAGCCGACCGCGGTGAGGGCGTCGAGCTGGCGGTCGAGCTTCTGTCCGCCGGTGGACACCCGTGCGTATCCGATGCGGATCTCGGTCCGGACGGCGGGCTCGGCGCCCAGGAGTTCGAACCGCGAGCGTCTGGTGAAGCGGACATGTGCCTGGTGCGGCTCCGAGTTGGAGTACAGCGGGACGGGTCGTCCGCCGAAAAGGCCGCCGTGCAGGCCCGCGAGAACGCCCGGCGCGCACATAACAAGTATCAGTACCAGTCGCCGACCCAGGGCCGCTCCGGCCCCTCCCGCGGACGCTGCCCTCCTGCGTCAGCTTCCTGTTGACGTGGGGTGTGCGATGGCTCGACTGCTTGTGCGCGTCCGACCCGGGCGTTGATGCGGCCAGACGGCCGACGTCTCGAACCGAAGGGCGCAGAATGCATGACCGCCGGTCAGAAACGTTTCTGCGAAACGGATTTCGTTGATGTGATCCATATCTCGCCCACAACTTCCATGTGGGGATGTTGTGTCGACGGTAAGTGCCCCGCAGGGCTCGCGCTTCTTACCGGGGTGCGGAATCCGAACGAGATGATCGATCATCCCTAAAAAGCGGGAGAGTGGCGGCATTCCTGATTTGACAGGGACACCGCCACTCCGTGTGAATATTTGATCATGCTGCGTGACCTCCCGAAGAGGCTCATACGTCAAGCGTCGGGCGGCTCCGAGGGCACCACCCCCCGGAGCCCGTGCCCGACTGCTGGCGCCAGACCCGATCAAAGTCGCAACGTCAGCGACCTCAATGTATGACGCGAGATCCCCGAAAATGGGGTGTTACTCAAGAGTAGGGCCGTGAATGCCTATGTGATCAAGGAATTGGCCCCAGAAGAACCTGAGGCGATCCCGAAGGACGTCACCCACTCGTTCGGGTGGCCGGGTGCGTCCGTCCGTGGGATATCGTCGATTCTCCCGGACAGCTTGATAGCAGTCCGGAGGCGGGGAGTTGACCGGAACCCACCAATCCGATCGCTCTTCGCCAGAAGAACAACTGCACGGCGCCAGACCCGATCCAGTTCTTCAGCGAAAGCACAGGAATAATGACGTTCCTTCTTGCGGCCGTTCTGATCGTCGCGATCATCGCGGCCACCATCGCCTACACCGTACGCACGCTCCAGTCCACCCCCGCGCGGATCGCCACCGTCATCGCGGCGATCATCGGACTGGTGATCGCGCTCCCCAAGACGTTCGACGCCCTCCAGCCGGCCCCCCCGGCGGCGACGGCCCCCGCCGGGATCCCCAACGCCGGCCCGGGGGTGAAGTAATGGCGTTCTGGAAGCGCAACGAGCCCCTGCAGGTCGGCTCCCGTTTCTACGAGATCGACACCAGCACCGGCCAGATCGACCGCGACAAGGAGCCCTTCCGGCTCAGCACCGCGTTCGAGCGCAACCCCTTCATGCGCGAGCTGCCCGCCGAACTGCGCGCCGTCTTCCAGGAGCCGGACGAGCAGATCAGTTCCCGCGAGCACCCTCGGCAGGCCGAGCTGCGCGGGCCGGAGGGCGGCACGGACGTGCACATAATCCTTCGTGGCTGCGTCGCCGAGCGCACCCAGGTCGGTGCCTCCACCACGCTGCGCATCCTGGGCGCGGGGGCGGTCCTCGGCTGCATGGAGTTCTTCGACGAGAAGATGACGACCCCGACCGCGGTCTGTCTGAACGACACCTGGACCATCTCCCTGCCGATGGACCGGATGCGCATGCTGGCCGAGACCGCACCCGCGCTGATGAAGGCCATCGGCATATCGGTCACCGACCGCATAGAGGCCACCGAGCGGATCTACAACCGGCACAACCTCAAGGCCGTGGAGCGCCTTGCCGGCCTGCTCGGACACCTCGTGATGCACTGCGCGGTGCCGGGCAAGAAGTTCGACTTCAGGCTCGAGGGCCCCTCACAGAGTGACCTCGCCGACGCCCTCGGCCTGAGCATCGCCTCCGTGGAGTCCGCGATGAAGGTCCTGCGTAACGCGGACATCGTTGACAGCGGCTACCGCAGCTACGAGTTCCCCTCCCTTCGTCGACTGCTGGAGGCCAGTGCGATGGCCTTCCCGCCCGAGTCCCTCGCCGGCGCTCTCGCCAAGTTCTGACCGGGAGCTGTACCCCAGGTGCTGGTCACGGACCCACGCGTCCGTGACCAGCACCGCTTCAGTTGTTCCGGCTGGCCCTGCTGAGCTGCTTCCGAACAGGTGGTCGAGGGCTCCGCGTTGCGGGGCATGCGCTCGTGTTCAGGCGCTTCGGGGCTTCCTCTTCGAGGTCGTCTTCTTGCCGGCCGTCGTTTTTGCCGCAGCCGCCGAGCTGTCGGTCTTCTTGGCAGCGGTCTTCTTCTTGCTGGGCAGGAGGTGCACGGTGGCGGGCTCGCCGCGGGTGGCCTTCGCCTCCTGGACGGACTTCTCCAGCATGGCCATGAGGTCCACTACCTCGGCCGACGCCGACGGCGCTTCCTCCATGGGCGCTGGCATGGCGCCGGTGCCGGTCTTCGCGGCGAGGACTTCCTCCAGGGCGTCGCGGTACTCGTCGCGCAGCTCGCCGATGTCGGTGCCGGTGAGGGTTTCGGCGAGGCGGACGGCTGCGTCGACCTCGTCGTCGGTGACGGTGACGTCGGGGACGACGATCTGGGTGCTGGAGCGGATCTCGTCGGGCCACCGCAGTGCGTGCAGCACGATCACGTCGTCCTTGACCCGCAGGAGGCCGAGCCGCTCGCGGTCGCGCATCGCGAACTTGGCCACGGCCACCTTGCTGCTGCGCTCCAGGGCCTGCCGTAGGAGCTTGTACGGTTTCGCGGCCACCTTCTCGGTCGCGGCCAGGTAGTAGGAGGCGCCGATCTGGATCGGGTCGATGCTCGCGGCCGGCACGAAGGAGACGATCTCGATCGCCTTCGCGGTGGGCAGCGGCAGGTTGTCGAGGTCCTCGTCGGAGACGGGGATGAGGGTGCCCGTCGCGGTCTCGTAGCCGCGGACGATCTCGTCCTGGCGCAGCTGCTGCCCGTCGAGCTCGCACACCTTGCGGTAGCGGACCCGTCCGCCGTCGGCGGTGTGGATCTGGCGGAAGCTGATGTCGTGCGACTCGGTGGCCGGGACCACCTTGATCGGGATGGTGACCAGGCCGAAGGAGATCGCACCGGACCAGATCGGACGCACTCGCACCTCCACGTACGACCCCCTCCATCCAGCGTCTGTGGGATCTCAGATGGCCTGGCCAAATCTCATGGCTATTGGCCACCTCGTGGCCGATTGGCCACGGATCTGAGACTCCCCGGCCACCCTGCTCGCTCTTTTGGGTGAAGGCGAAGTAGCACAGTCCCCTTCTGGACAGTCTCTCGGCAGTCCGGCCTCCCTGCCACCGGCCGGCTGCAGGGGTGTGTCATGACCGATAGCACTACTACGTTCAGTGTTCGCCTTCAGAGCAATGCGGTCGTCGAGGACCAAGGCTGGGCGACTGCTTCGTTGGATTTGCTGCGCTCGGCCAGTCCATGGAGGACGTTCCGCTGGTACAGGGGGCAAAGGCACTTCTCGGGGTCGTACTGGTCGACGACAACGCAGAAGCACGTGATCTACGAGTCACGTCTGGAACTCTCCCGTCTTGTGTACGCCGACTTTGACCCTGCTGTGCTCGGCATCGTCGCCCAGCCGTTCCTGCTGAAGGCTGTGCTGGAGGGGAAGGTGCGCAGGCACATCCCGGACTACCTCCTCATCACCGAGAACGGTCCCGTGGTGGTGGACGTCAAGCCTCACCATCGGCTTCTGGATCCAGTGGTCGCCTGCACCTTCGAGTGGACGCGGCAGGCTGTGGAAGCTCGCCGATGGCGCCACGAGGTGTGGAGCGAAGCGCGGGAAGCGGAGCTGGCGAACCTTCTCTTCCTCGCTGGGTTCCGCCGTGGGTGGCTGTTCGCACCTGACCTGCTGGATGCGGTGCGCAGTGCCGACCTCGACGGTGTCCCAATCGGGGAAGCCGTACGGTGCGTGCTGCCTCGGCAGGCAGAGGCGCGGGTCCGAGCTGCGATCTATCACCTGCTGTGGAGACACGAGCTGACCACAGACCTGAGCGAGCCGCTCCGTCCGGCAGGACTGCTGAGGGGGCGGGTGTGAGTGGTGCAGGGGCCCGGGTGGGGGTCGGTACACGCTTCCGCTACGACGGGGAGACCGTCGAGGTGGTGGAGATCGCCGCGACGGCGGCCGGCAACGAAGTGGTGCTCAAGGACGGGCAGGGGCTGCTCCGGCGGCTCGCTCTGCGGGAGCTGCTGCTGTCCGACCGCGCCCGCTTGATCCCCGAGGGGACAGGGCCGACGGCGGATGATGTCGAGCAGATCGCGTCCGTGGTTCTGAGCCAACTGGACGGGGGCGAACGGCGACGGGTTCTTGAGCGTGCCGAGCATGTCCGAGAGGTCTTGACGGGTTTCCGGTCGGGCAGCGCGGAGCTGGCGCGTGCGGGAGAGCCTAGAGCTGCGTTCGCCGACGGGGTGCCGCTGGCGGCCAAGTACGCGGCGAAGGCGGCAGAGCTCGGAGTCGGTGCGCGGTCGGTGCGGCGATGGGTAGCCCTGTTCCGTGAGAGCGGCGAGGCAGGGCTGGCGCCCAAGAAGGGGCTGTCGAGTGGTCCGGCGGCTTCGGCCGATGACCGCTGGGTGGAAACCGTCCTGGAGGTGATGGTCGAGCACACTGATCAGTCCCGTCCGTCGCGGACGCTGGTGATCGAGCGGACGCGGGCCCGGGTGATCGCCAGGTTCGGGCCGGGCGTGGTGCCGCAGCCGAGCCGGGCGACGGCGTTTCGGGTCGTGGCCGAGCTGGAGCGGCGGCATCCGCTGTTCCGGCTGAGCACCAAGCGGAACAGGGATATCGCCGGCCGGCCGGAGGGCCCGTACGGGAAGCTTCGGCCGACGAGGCCGGGTGAGTACGTGGTCATGGACACGACGCGGCTGGACGTGTTCGCGTGTGATCCGCTGACCTTGAGGTGGGTGCAGGCCGAGCTGACGGTTGCGATGGACTGGTACACACGCTGTGTCACCGGGATCCGGGTGACGCCGGTGTCGACGAAGGCGGTGGATGTCAGCGCGGTGCTGTTCCAGTGCTTCCGGCCGCGGCCGGCAGGGCGGGACTGGCCGCGGGGTGCGGTCTGGCCCGAGCACGGGATTCCGCGCACGGTCCTGGTGGACGTCGAAGGCGCCGTGGGTCCGGGGCTGGCGTCGCCGCCGTTGGTGCCCGAGACGCTGGTCGTCGATCACGGCAAGGTCTACGTCTCGGAGCACCTGACCAGCGTGTGCCGCCGCATGGGTATCTCCATCCAGCCGGCCCGGCTGCGGACGGGCAGGGACAAGGGCCCCGTGGAGCGGTTCTTCCGCACCCTGCGCGAAGGCATTCTGGAGGCTCTGCCCGGCTACAAGGGCCCGGACATCCACTCGCGCGGCGAGCACCCCGAGGGCGATGCGTTCTTCTTCCTCGACGAGTTGGAGGCGATCATCCGGGAGTGGACCGCGACGGTCTACCACTGTCGGCAGCACGCGAGCCTGGTCGATCCCGGTCTGCCGGGGCTGCGGATGTCGCCGGCGGCGATGTTCGAGCACGGCATGGCGCGGGCCGGCTACATCGAGGTGCCCCGGGATCCGGATCTCGCCTTCGAGTTCCTGGCGACGAAGTGGCGTACGGTCCAGCACTACGGCGTCGAGATCGACCGGCGCCGCTACCGCGGCCCGGGCCTGCCCGATCCCGGGGTCCGCAGCCCGTTCGACGGGCCGGTACGGGGCGCCTGGCCGTTCCAGGTCGACCCGGACGACATCACACGGATCTACTTCCGCAACCCCGACACCCGGATGTGGCACACCCTGGTGTGGGAGCACGCGCCGGCGGCACGGATGCCGCTGAGCGAAGACGCCCTGGCCTTCGCCCGGAAGCTGGCCGCGGCGAAGTACCGCTACCCCGACGACCGGCTCGCCGTCGCCGACCTCCTGGAGCGCTGGAACCTGGGGCTGGGCACCACCTTGGCCGAGCGGCGCATGGCGCTGCGCATGTCCCGCGAGCAGGCCGCCATCACCCTGCCGCCCATCGGGGAGCCGAGTGCCGCAGCCGGGTTGCCGTTGGTCCTCCGGGCCCTGGGCCACGGCGCGGGGCACCCCGACCCCGCGCCGGCCGAGGACGAAGCAGAAGGCGGGGACGACGACGAGGGCGACGACGCGTTCCCCGGCGAAGACGACTTCTACGCCGATGCCCTGGAGGACGTGTGACCGGCCCGGTGGCCCGGCAGGATCCGGGGAACCTGGCGCTGTCGCGGAAGGAGGACTTCAAAGCATTCGTCGACGCGTCGCGCCGCACCCGCCCCGACACCCTGGACCAGAGCGCCTTGCGGGCCTTGACGGCGGCGGAGCGGGCGGCTTATGACCGGGCCCGCCGGCAGTGGCACGCGAACCTGGGGCCGATCCGCACCCCTCAGCTCGCCGCCCTCCACGAGGACTTGTGGGACATCGTCGACAGCAATCTGCAGGACGGCGACCAGGCGAAGGGCGCCGTGGCGGTGGATGCTTTCCCGGGCTTGGGCAAGACCACCGCGGTCCTCGCGTTCGCGGCCGAATTCCACCGCCGGGAGATCGCCGAGCACGGGGCGTTCACCGCGCAGGGGCACGAGCGGTGGCCGGTATGCCGGGTGGGCCTGACCGGCAACACCGGGATGAAGGATCTGAACCGGGCGATGCTGGAGTTCTTCGGTCACCCCGGCCGGCAGACCTCCACCGCCGCCCAGCTCGGGCTCCAGGCCTTGGACTGTGTGCTGTCCTGCGAGGTCCGCCTGCTGATCCTGGACGACCTGCACTTCCTGAAGTGGCGCAGGACCAGCGGCATTGAGGTCAGCAACCACCTGAAGTGGATCGCCAACGAGTTCCCCGTCACCCTCCTGAAGGTCGGCGTCGGCCTCGCGGACAAGGGCCTGTTCAGCGAGGGCGAGGCGCTCGGCGAGACGGCGCTGGCACAGACCGGCCGGCGGACCACCCGTCTGGACATGCCGCCCTTCACCATCGCCACCGAGCAGGGCCGCCACCAGTGGCGCCGGCTGCTGCTGGCCCTGGAACAGCGCATCGTCCTGGCCGACACCCATCCGGGCATGCTCGCCGACGACCTGTCCGACTATCTCTTCGCCCGCAGCACCGGCCACATCGGATCCCTGATGACGCTGGTCAACCGCGGTTGCCAGCGCGCCCAGCGCACCGGCACCGAATGCCTCACCCGCGAGCTCCTCGACCAGGTCAGGAACGATGCGGCCGCCGAACAGGCCCGCCGCGAACTCGACTGCGCCTTTAGCGCGGGGAAGGCCACCAGCCGTCCCCGCAGCGCGCGGACCACAGGATGAAGCCCGTCCGGCGGTCCTTGCCGATCCGGCACGCGCCCTATCCGGGAGAGGCTCTGGATTCCTGGCTGGAGGCCGTCGCCGCCCGCCTGAACTGCCCCTTCACCGACGTGCTCAGCGCACTCGGTCTCCCCAACCGCGACCCCGCCGCGGCCGCCCCGATCCTGCCGCGCTGGACCACACTGGCCACCCCCGACGAGTTGGCCGCCATCGCCGCGGTCACCGGCACCCCGGCGGATGTCCTGACGGCAATGACCCTGCAGCCCTACGACGGGCATGCTGTGGTCATCGTGCCCGGACAGCGCCGCGTGCACCGGCAGATCCTGTGGGGGCGGGCCGGGTCACGGTTCTGTCCCGCCTGTCTGTCGGACAGCGGCGGACGCTGGCAGGTGACGTGGCGGCTGGGCTGGACCTTCGCATGCACCCGCCACCACCTCCTGCTCGCCGACCGCTGCCCGGCCTGCCAACGCATTCCCCGCCTGCGCTCCCACCCCCGCGGGGAGGTGCCCCTTCCCGGCCGGTGCTCGAGCGCGTCCCCGGGCGGCGGCCCCCGCCCACGACGCTGCCACCACCCCTTGACCGACACCCCGGTTACCGCGCTCGCGCCCGGCGGAGTCCTGGAGGAGACCCAGTACCTGATCAACGACGCCCTCTCGACTCCCGACCGGCTGGTTCGCTGGCCGCTGTACGGGCCGGGCGGGGTGCCTTTGCGGGCGGCGCTGCGGGACGTGAAGAGCCTGGGAGCCCTCATCCTCAACCATGCGACGACCGTTGACCTCCGCCCTGTGGCTCCAGGCGAGGTCCTCGAACGCCTTGAGCGCTACCGGGCCAACCCTCTGCCTCCGCGTTCGCAACGCGATCCGGACACCCGGCGCAGTGACGTGCACAGCTACTACGCGCCCGACGACGCCGCGGCCACCGCCGTGGCGATCACTTCGGCCCTTCGGATCCTGCGTGCCGCGAACGTCCCGGCAGCTGCCCGGGCAGCGCGGTGGCTGACCGACCGGGTGGCCGCCTCGGGCCGTGTCCTCTACCCGGCCGGTGTCGTCTCGGTCGGCGGCACGCTCTCGCCTATTCTCGAGGCGGCCCTGCGCTGCAGCCGCGAATCGCAGATCATGCCGGTGGCCCGCCTGCGCCACCGCACAGCCGTCCACTCCACCCGGCCCCCGGCCAACCACGACGCCAGGGCCGGCATGCTGCCGACCGCCCTTTGGCCGGAGTGGGCCCTGCGCCTGACTCCCCGCCACCCCAGCGGTAGGCCCCTGGCCCAACGCGCCGATGAACTCCTGGCCGTCGCCTGCCTGCTCGCCGGCAATACGACCTCCATCCAGGCCGCGACCCGGCTGACCGGCACCACCGTCACCAGCCACAATGTGTCCACGCTCCTGGCCGACCTCACCCGCCGCAGCGACTGCGCCGACGTCCTGCACGCCCTTATCCTCCTGGCCGACCACCTCGACAACCACGATGCCCCCATCGACTACGCGCGCCGCCGAGCCCTTTTCATCAACCGCCCCCACTTCATCGACCCACGAGCCTGGCTCGATCTGCAGCGACGCCTGCGCTCGAACCATCACCCCGACGCCGCGCACGCCCAGCGCTGGATCTTCCACACCCTGACCGGCTCGCCACCGCACCTCGCCCACCCCGACCTCGCAACCGGCACCCAACCGCAGCGCCGGCAGTACCAGCGGTTCCGGTGGCGAATCCTTCCTGCGGAAGCCGACCTGCTGGCCCACACCGCGCACGCGCTCCTCAACGAGCACGGCATCAACGAACCCCTCCAGTGGACGCCCCGACTCCCCGCTCGTGTTCTACGCCACCTCGCACTCCCCGGGCCCGACCCGGACAGCGTCACCGTCACCCAGCTCCATCGGGCCGTGCCCGGCGGAGACTTCTCCATCGCCCGCCTCGCGCGCACTCTGAACACGACCACCGACCACGTCGTCTACCTGCTGTCCCAGTACCCCATCGACTGGAGCCCGCCCCGGTTCCGCCGTACCCAGCACACCTTCACCCGCCTGAAACAGTGGCGCACCTGGTACGAACAGGACCGCCTGTCCCTCCAGGACATCGCCGACCTCGAAGGAACGAGCCTCGCCACCGTCCGGCTCGCATTCCTCAAGAACGGTGTCCGACTGCGCCCGGCTGGTTCCTACCCGGGCCGTCCGAGGAGACGATGACGGCGGCGACGCGGCCGATGAGCTCATGGCGACGCTCCTGAGACAGGTGCCTGGTCATCGTCGTGAGGCGGCACACGGAGAGGTGCGCTTTGCGCCGCACAGCCGGATTTCGGCCATCGTCGCGCTAGTCGCCGATGCCCCGTCGCCCGGGCTGCAACCCTCTGAACAGGAAGTCAGCACGCCAGCACGCAAGGAGACGACATGTCCGAGATCACGCCCGAGACCGGTATCACCGACCTCGGGACGCTTCAGGGAACCGGCGACGGCCCGGCCTCGCCCGACGTGAGCCGCATCCCGGTCACCGAGATCAAGCCCGAGGGCGGCGAGGACGGGCTGGTCCAGGTCCCGGTGGCCGAGGTCACCGCGGAGGACGTGGGCACCTTCAGCATCCGGTACGTGGGCCGGGTGCCGCAGCTCGTCGTCACCGGCGGCACCATCGTCCCCTCGATCGTCACCGCCGTCGACGGGGCCGGGAACGTCCTTGCCGAATACACCGCCCGTCCCGCCACCACCACGACAGCAGCACCAGTCACCAGCCGCCTGCTGCCCATTGATCAGCACCAGATCATCGGCTGCACCACCCCCGATTGCTTCCCCGTCAGCCTCAAGGCCTGAACACGGCAAAACCTCCCTCGCACGTGTGGTTCCCGGGGCAGCCTGCGAGCGGGCAGCCGGGGAACCCACACACGCTTCCTTCGACAGGGTCTGCCGGCGAGCCCAGTCGGAGGGGGCGTTGGCGCTGAGACACCGGCTGTCAGGAGCGGCGCCTTCCGTGTCTGGATCAGCGGCGGTACATGACGTACAGCGTGTCGCAGAGGGAGACCGCCGCGGTCTCAACCAAGGGCCGCACGCCCCTTGGCGAACGCTGGTCGTGCCACTCGCCTGACTCGTAGCCATGGCTCCACAGGTAACCGTCGCGTCCGCGGACGGACTCCCACTCAGCGCCCTCGTGGCTGACGAGGGCCGGGCTACCCGGAGCGGCTGCGCGGTATGCGTCGGCGTGCCGTGGTGGAGGCCCGCCACGGCGCGTCGGCCGGCCTGTCGTGGCTACTCGTTGTCGGGGGGCAGGATGCGCCTGTTGACGATCCTGCTGAAGTCGATGGTGAAGCGGCGTGGTTTGCAGTCCGGCCCCTTGCAGCTCTGATTGAAATTTGGGGTGGGAGGCGGGCTGTCGACGGAGGGGTTTGTGTTCTGAATCGCGGGGAACTCGCCACCCTCGCCCCCTTGGGTGAGTCCCTGCTGGCCGCCGAATCCGGCGGAGCCGGTCCCGATGCTGAAGCCGTCGTCTTGGGGGTTGTCCTGGGCGTGCGCGGCTCCGCCGACGAGGCAGAAGGTGAGAGCCACGGCCGGCGCGGCAAGAGAACGGAACCTCATCAACACCTCCGGGAAGCGGGCAGCTGCTGATCGTCTTACGGCCTGGCCAACGACTCAGCCGCGAAGAGGAACCGCCCTCCATTCGAGGTAGGGCATTGAGCAGAACGCCCCACCGATGGCCGAACAGGGCTGCCCGCCCTCTCCTCGTGTTCGTGCCCGCCGGCGTGGGAACGCGCGCCGTGGGTGTGCTGTCGTGCGCCCCCGCGCATCCGGATGAGCGGCCGGCTCGTGGGCAAGCCTTTCGCGAAGCGTGGTGCGGCTGGGGCGTGCGGGGATGAGGAAACGGTTCTGTGTCTCCCGCAGGGGTCCAGGCGGTTGTCGTTCGGCGTGCTGCCGGGCAGGTGTCGGAGGGGGTTGGCGCGGTGGGGGCTGAGCAGGTTCAGCGGCTGGGGGGCGGCGTGCCGTGGTTGGGCCACGTCGGGGGGCTGGTGCGTGATCCCCTCGCCTTTCTCAGCTGTCTGCGGGAAGGGCCGGCGGTGGTGAGGGTGCAGCTCGCGGGCCGTGCGGTGTATGTGGTCAACACGGCGGAGGCGGCCCACCGGGTGCTGGTGTCGCCGGTGTTCGACAAGGGCGGGCCGTTCATGGACACGGCGCGGGTCCTGGTCGGCAACGGTGTGATCACGTGCAGCAACGCCGACCACCGGCGTCAGCAGCCGGTGATGCGGCCCGCGTTCCACCGTGAGCAGGTGGCCCGGTATGCCCCGGTCATGGGTGAGGTCGTGGAGCAGGCGGTCAGCGGCTGGCGGGAGGGTGAGCTCCTTGATGTGGAAGAGCGCATGTACGGGCTGGCGGCCCGGGTGGTGGCGCGGACTTTGATCGCGGCCCCGGCCGGCCGCGAGGCGGCGGGTGTCATGGCAGAGGCTCTGCCGGTGCTGCTGGAGGGCATGTTCCGCCGGATGCTGGTGCCGTGGCCGCTGCTGCACCGCTTCCCGCTGCCGGCCAACCGCCGTTTCCGTCAGGCCCAGGCGCGCCTGGAGCAGGCCGTCGGCCAGGTGATCAGGCAGTACCGGACCGGCGAGGCGCCCGGGGAGGACCTGCTGTCCCTGGTGATGGCCGCCGCCGACGAGGACGGCCGCCCGCTGGACGATACGGAGGTACGTGATCAGGTGCTGTCGGTGCTGGCCGCGGGCGTGGAGACCACCGCCTCCCTGCTCGCCTGGACCCTGCACGCCCTGGCCGACCACCCGGAGGTGGAGAGCCGGCTGTGGGCCGAGCTCGACCGCGAACTCGCGGGAAGCTCTCCTGCGCTCGCCGACATCGGGTGCCTGCCCTACACCCGGCAGGTCCTCACCGAGGTGCTGCGGCTGTGGCCCCCCACCTGGATGCTCAGCCGCATCAGCCTGGAGGAGACCCTGCTCGCCGGGTTCACCGTTCCAGCGGGCGCGGACGTGATCATCTCCCCCTACGCCCTGCACCGTGACCCGGCCGTGTTCCCCGACCCGGAGCGTCTGGACCCGGACCGGTGGCTGCCCGAACGCGTCACCCCTGCCCAACGCCAGGCGTTCACCGCCTTCGGCGGCGGACGCCGCAAGTGCCTGGGCGAGCACTACGGCATGACGGAGACCATCCTCGCCCTCGCCACCATCAGCAGCCGCTGGCAACTGCGCAAAGCCGGCAGCTCACCGTTGCGGCCGCTGCCCCGCTTCCTCCTCACTCCCAAGGCCGGGCCGCTGGTTGCGACCCGCCGCACGCCTGCGGCCCACGGGCGCCGGGCCGGCGCAGGACAGCAGGTATGAGAACGCCCGCCGCCGCAGAAGACGACACGGCCGCCGGCGGCAAGGCCATGCCGTCCGAGGCCCACCCCAGCTTCCGGATGCCGCTCTTCCCCCGGTTCACGCCCGCCCCGCGCCGCCCCGGACTCGAGGAACTGGAGCAGCGGTGTGCGGGCCGCCTTGCCGCACTCCTGTCCGACGCCTACGACAGCCGCGAGGAGCTGGAGGTGTTCCTGGAGCACCGCACCAGCCTGTGGAACCTGCTCACCTATGCCGACGCCCGCGCCGACCGCATCGAGCTGGTCTGCGCGTGGATCGATGTCCTGTTCAGCATCGATGACGTCTTCGCCCAGGCATCCCCGGCCCGGATCCGGCAGCTGGGCATCCACGAACTGCCGTCCGTCCTCGACGGCAGAGCGCCCGCCGTCGAGTCCGCCTTCACCCGGGCCTTCACCCAGCTGCGGGACCAGACACGCTCCCTCGCACCCGAACCGGTGTGGCAGCGCTACGCGCGCACCCTGCACGAGTTCCTCCAGGCCTGCCACGCCGAACGTGACCTCGTCCAAGACCTCGCGGCACTGGACCTTGCCACCTACGAGAGGTACCGCAGCAGCTCGATCGGGGAGTGCTGCTTCCCTCTCCTCGAATTCGGCCTCGGGATCGACCTCAGCCCCCGACTGGAGGAGCTGCCCGGACTACGGCGCCTCAACATGCTGGTCGCACGCCACTGGATCGGCGTCAACGACGTCTTCTCCTACCGCAAGGAGCTCTACAGCGGCGACACCATGAACGAGATCCAGCTCGCCCTCGCCGCCAACGGCGGCGACCTCCAGGCGGCCGTCGACCGCATCGCGGCGACCGTCCACCGCGCCGAAACAGAGTTCGACCACCTCGCCACCGAACTGCGCGCCGGCGCGGCGGGCCACGACGGCGACCTGCGCGCCTATCTGGCCGCGCTGGAGACCATGATCGCCGGAAACCTCGAATGGTCCTACCTCACCCCCCGCTACAACGGCCGCGGCCACACCTGGAACGGCCTGCGGGACGCCACCGTCATCCTCACCCCCGACCGCACCCTCTACCTGCCCCACGAGCACGTCCCCGCCCCGGCCACCGAGCGACCCGCACACTCCCGGCCGGCCACCGCAAAGGCAATCCCGGAACCTGCGCGTACACCCCGCCGCTGACGTCGTTCACGGGCAGAAGGACAGGGCGCCGGCGGATGCGTGTCCACCAGCTCCAGAGGCTCGTTGGCCACCAGCGGGGCAAGAGCCCGGCGCCTCTGCCCAAGAAGGAGGAACTGATGGCCCGACGAGCATGGAGCCGTGTGACGGCCGGAGCTTGCGTCCTGACCATGTGCTCGGTCGCAAGCGCCTGGGCAGCGACACAGCCGGACGCTCCCTGGAGCCTGGCCCGCGTCTGGCAGCGCACGCCCGTCGGGCCCGGACCCTGGACGTACAGGTACGCCGACAACGCGGGTGCAGGTGTCAACGTGTTCGTTCTGGACACGGGCATCGAGACCGGGCACACCGATTTCGGAGGCCGAGCCACCTGGCTGGGCAACGTCACCGGGGACGGCACCGACCGGGACTGCAACGGCTGGGGCACCCACCTGGCCGCCACCGTGGGCGGGAACACGTACGGCGTGGCGAAGAAGACCAAGCTCATTGCCGTGAAGGTTGCCCGCTGCGACGGCACCGCCACAGCGGAAGACCTCGTCAAGGGCATCCGTTCCGCGCTCGCCAACGCTCAGGGACCGAGGGGCAACGTCATCCTCATCGGGTCGACTCTGCGCAAGAGCCGGGCTCTCGACCAGGCGGTGAACGACGCGGCCGCCAAGGGCGTCGTCGTTGTCGTCCCGGCCGGTGACGGACACGAAGACGCCTGCAACATCTCCCCGGCCGGCGCGGCCCGCGCCGTGACGGTCGCCGCCACAACCCGGGACGACAAGCTCTGGCCCGCCTCCAACCGCGGCAGGTGTGTGGACGTGCTGGGCCCCGGTGAGGACATCGTCTCGGCCTGGACCGGCGGTCGCCTCGCGACCCGCACCCAGTCCGGAACCGCGATGGCCGCCGCACACGCCGCCGGCATCGCGGCCACCCTCCTGTCCCAAGGAACCCCGGCCAACCACGTGGACGCGAAGATCAAGAGCATGGCCACGAAGAACGCGGTGACGGGCCTGCCCAGCGACGTGCCCAACGCGCTGCTCTACAACGGCGCCGAGTAGAGGTTGGGGGAGCCCGGCCGGCCCCTCACCTCCTGACCGGGCTGTGCTCCGTCACCGTGTGGTCGGCCGGCGGAGCACAGGCTTGTGGTCCGGCGTGGCGATGGGACGGGCCGGTCAGGCTGCGGGGCCCAGGAGGTGGTTGCCGGGCGCGGCCGGGTCCGTGCTGAGGTAGAACTCGACGATCGCGGCCCGGTACTCGGCGAAGCTGATCACTCCGTTGCCGTCGCGGTCCACGAGGTGGAAGGCGGCGGTGGAGACGTCCCTGTCGACGCCGAGGGTGTCGTAGAGGCGGACGTACTCCTGAAGGCTCAGCACACCGTCCTGGTCGGTGTCGACGGCGCTCATGACGGCGTCCGCGATGGCCATGACCGCCGGTTCGAAGTGCGCCTCGGTGGTGACGGTGTCCTCCATGACGGTGACGAACTCCTCACGGGAGACCTGCCCGTCGCCGTCGGTGTCCCCGTGCTTGACCAGGAGCTGCCACCACTGGTCGAACGCCGTGCGGATGGCACCGATATTGGTGTGGTCGTCCTCGCGGGCCGCACGGGAGAACACCCCGGCGGTGGCCGCGAAGTCGCTCTGGGTCAGCTGCCCGTCACGGTCCTGGTCGAACCAGTCGAACATGGTGGAGAATTTCCGGCTCGTCACGGCACTCGGCATGGGGGGCTTCCTAGGATGTCCGGGGCCGCCCCCTACGCGGGGCGGCAGTGACACGCACGCTAGGCGCCCCGCCGCCGACCCCTCCGGCGAACGGTGCCCGTTCCATCCCGACGGATGACGATCGGCACGTACGATCGGACAGTTTCTCGAAAGCGGCACCCACGTGAGCGTGTGCCATCACTCGGCGTTCGATGCCACACGCTCACCCCTCACCAGCACAGGACCTGTGTCGGGACAGTGTGTCGACTGGAGCGCACCGACGGACTGATGCGCGATTCCTACCCGTTTGTCATGCGGCTGTGTTCGGACAGGGCAGAGGCGTGCGCACGGTGAGGCGCATGTTCCGTCTGCTGGTGGGCGCGGCGGAGTGCCGCTCGGTGTTCACCAACCAGATTTTCCTGCACCCGCAATCGCGGGCCCTTCACCGGTGTGCGCCACACCTTCCGCACGCTGGTGTTCGGAAAACGCCCGCGCCGAACGCTCCCGGCTGCGGCCTCCGGACGGCGGGTGAGCGCGTGTTCGTACCCCGGTGGCGAGGTCGGGTCGGTGCCCTGCGGCTCACCATGGCGGCGGGCCGCAGGGCATCCCCGGGCGCGGCCGTCAGGTGGTGCTGCGGTAGGCGATGTGGAGGGTGTCCCCGCTGCCGCCGGCCAGCGCGGGCCCCGACATGGTCGCCGCCTCCGGGACCCGCTGGCCGAAGCCGGTCCAGGTGGTGCCGTTGAAGGAGTTGAGGGCGATCTCTGATTCCAGGGTGCGCACCGCGCAGTACAGGACGCCGCCGCGGACGGTCAGGGCCGGGGAGCTGTCGGTGATCCCGCCGAGGTTGGTCGCGGCGGACCAGGTGCTGCCGTTGTGGCACGTGACGTAGGTCTTGCCGTCCACGCCGACGGCGGCGAGGTAGAGGTTGCCCTGGTGTTCGGCGAGGGCCGGGGCGTGGGGGGTCTTGAAGTCGGGGACCATCTCGAAGTTGGCCCAGGTGGTGCCGTTGAGAGCGGAGACGTACACACCCGCGTCGGTCTCGCGGCCGCGGGTCGCGCAGAACAGCCGTCCCCCGCGGCTGGCCAGGGCGGGTGCCGCGGAGCTGCGGCCGGGGAGCTTGGCAGCGTTGCCCCAGGAGCTGCCCTCGTAGGGGGTGACGTACAGATTGCCCTCGTCGCCGCAGGTGGCCAGGTAGAGCTTGCCTCCGTGTTCGGCCAGGGCCGGGGCGGTGCGGGAGACGTGGTTGGGGACCTGGGTGTAGCCGCCCCAGGCGGTGCCGTTGAACCTGCCGACCCAGGTGTTGTCGTCCATGCCGCGCTGCGCGACATGGAGGTTGCCGCCGACGACCGCGAGCGCGGGCTCGGAGTCGGTGGCGCCGCGCAGCCGGGTGATGGGGCCCCACTGGCCGCCTGCTGGGGAGAGGACCTTGAGGTCGCCGGGGTTGTCGGCGGGGGGCGGGTTGCCGATCCACTTGAGCTGCAGGCGGTGGCGGCCTTCGGCGTCGCCGCCGTTGAAGACCCAGCCGGTCGAGCCGGACCCGCCCTCGGTCACCAGCTTGCGCAGCGCGTCCTGGCTGAAGACCAGGGTGCGCTCCTGGATCAGGTCGTCGTTGTTGCGGAACAGGTCGATCAGCCAGGCCACGATGCGGGCGACGATCGCGGTGATCGTGACGTAGTCGAGGAAATCGCCGTACTGGGGCGCGAAGAAGCCGTAGATCTCCATGACATCGACGAACTTCAGCAGTTCGGTGCTGATGGCCCGCAGCTTGTCGCGCAGCTGGCGCTGCCATTCCGCGCCGCCGTCGTCCTCCTCCCAGCACGAGATGTTGCACACCAAGGTGGTGTTCACCCGGCCGTAGTAGAGCGTGGTGTTCTGGTCGAAGTTGTGCCACTCTCCCTTGTCGACGTTGGTGAACACCCGGCTGAGGAGCTCCTGGCGGGCGCCGAATGCCCCCACGGAGCTGGCCCCCCAGTAGATCTCGTCGGACGCCGACCACTCGTTGGACTCGTCCTCACACAAGAACGCGTACATGTCCACCCGGCCGATGAACGAAGCAGCCACGCCCGGGTCGTCGGCGGGCGGGGCCTGGGAGGCGGTGACGAACGTGGCCCCGTAGCCGTAGGCGGCCTGGCCCGCGATGAACTCCGCGCTGTCCCAGGACTCCTGGCCCGGCTCCGCCTTGTCGAGGTCGACGATGTTGATATTCGCCTGCGCGAGCACCTCCTCACGCAGCGCGGGCAGGTCCTTGACGAGGTCGGCCGCCGCATAGCCCTGCTCCAGGGTGCGGGACGTGAGGACCTCGGGGAACACGGAGGCCGTGCTGCGCGCAGCACTCTCCTCCCGGTACAGGCGCCCGAAGTCGCGGACCTCCTCCTCAGGCAGCAGCAGCCGCAGCGGAGCCACCATCCGCGCCTCGAAGTCGGTCAGCTCCAGGCCGGCCTCCAGGCGGGCCGCCGCGTGCAGCATCACCCCCAGCAGCAGGTTCGACCCCGGCGACGGCTGCGTACGCTGCCCGGCCCGCGTGCCCGTCACCGGCTCGCCCCGCAACTGCCCCCGCACCCGCTCCAGCCGCTCGGCCGGCGTGGTCCCGAATTCGACGGATTCCATGAGCACTCCCTACCTTCGACAGGCACAGCCCACACAAGAGATACGGCCGCGCCCATGGATCCTTTCGCTGCACAACACAAAGCGACAGACTGTTTACAGTCAGCGATCTTTCGTCTGTCCGGCACGCCGCACATCCCACTGCGGACAGCACCGCCAAAACCATCACCTGGGAAAGACTCGCGGCCATCCCGCTTGCCGACCAGCCGCTGTACGGCCTCGGTCGGTTCGTCGACCCGCGCCACCAGGTCCGTGTTGCCGAGCTGGTCAAGCTGATGGCCGAGGCTACGTTGCAGTGCCGCCTTGACATGCGCCGACCGCAGTTTTCCGGGCCATACTGACCCTGCGATGATCGTCGCCGCTTTGGGCGGCCTCTACGAGTAGAAACCAGGCGCCCACCACGGCCCCCGCTACTGGCTTCGGCCGCAGACTGAGGAAATGGCCACGCTCCTGAGACAGCAGTATGGCCATCACTGTGAGACAGACAGGAGACTGCCAGCTCACAGCATCGCGACGTGACGCGCGCCTTGAGATCCCACAGCGTCGCACCGCCTTAGCGAGCCTGCGTGAGGTGCGGGTCCGTACGGGGCGGGCCCGCGGGTGGGCCGTACGGGGACGGAGCGGAGCGGCGCGTTCCCAACATAAATCGAACAGGTTTACGATTGAAGGGTGACCTCACTTACCCGACGCGCGCTCCTTCCCCGACGATCTCCTCAAGCTCCAGGAGCGGCTGCACCGTGCCCACACCGAGCATCGGACCTTCCTGGCTGGGCTGCCGTGGAGTGTGGAGCCGATGAAGGGCTGGGCGCGCGCGGAGCGCTTCTCCCACCGCGGGGACGTGCCCGACAGCCCCGGCTGGTCGGAGGAGGAGAAGGAGACCGTCGACCGGATGTGGTCCGAGATCCGGGAGCTGGCGGTCTCGGTCGCCGACCACCCCCACTGGGCGACGGTGTCGCGGGAGGAGGTCGTGTCCGCGCGCATGGAGCTGAAGAAACAGGCCCGCCCTGCGGAGGACCCCGTCGCGCCCGAGGCGGCGTAGGCGCGTGTCCGGCCCCGACCCCCTCCTGCCGTTGCCGCCCGCGCTGGACCAGCTGCTGGTGATACGACGCTGGCTGGAGCTGACCCTGGCCCGCGTGGACGAGAGGATCGCCGCCGTGCGCGCGGCCGACGCCGAGAAGGCTCGGCGCCGCCCGGCGCCGGAGCCGCCGCAGTGGTGGATCGAGTACGGCATCGGCGTCGGCCGCGTCCCGGAGCGGGTCCACACCGGCGACTGCCCGATGAGCAGCCGCGGCCGCCCGGCGACCGCGCAGAGCGTCCGGGAGATCCTGCTGACGGTCCCCGACGCCGTGGCGTGCCCGCTGTGTCGGCCCGACAGCGAACTGGGTCTCCTGGAACGCTGAGACCGTCCGGCACCGTCAGCAGCCGCCCCTCGGCGTTGGGTGAAGGCACGGGTGCGGCCGCCGGATGACGATGCGGGGCGGGGCGAGGCGGGGTGCAGTGGCGTTTCGCCGGTGAATCGGGATGCGCGGGCGGGTGAACCGGGGCGGGGTGGGCTGTTGTTGATGGTGCGGGGGCCGGTACAACCAAGCCATGATGATCTTGAAGCGGTCCGCTGTCGTGGCCGCCGCTTTCACCCTGGCCCTGTCCCTTCCTACGGCCCCGCATGCGGCCGAACAACCCGCTGCCCCGGCCGTCGTGCCGCAGGTGCTGCCGATCGGGGTTGCGGTGTCCGCGCTGCCGCTCGCCACCGAGGACCGGACCGGCTATCAGCGGACCTCCTTCCGGCACTGGAACGCTGGCGATATTCCGGCGGACGGATGCAACACCCGCGCCGAGGTCCTCTTGGCGGAGGCGGTCGTGTATCCGGAGATCGGGCCGGGCTGCACCCTGACCGGCGGGACCTGGTGGTCGTACTACGACGAGCGGGAGGTGACGCCGGCCGGGGCGCTGGACATCGACCACATGGTCCCGCTCGCCGAGGCCTGGGACTCCGGGGCGTCGGCGTGGACGGCGGGGCGGCGGGAGGCGTACGCGAACGACCAGGGCCAGCCTGCCTCCCTGGTCGCGGTCACGGCCCGTTCGAACAGGAGCAAGGCGGACCAGGACCCGGCGGAGTGGCTGCCGCCGGCGCCGGACGCGCTGTGCCGGTACGGTGCCGAGTGGACCGCCACCAAGCTCCGCTGGGGCCTCGCGGTCGACGAGGCCGAGCGGGACCGGCTGTTCGACATCGCGGCCGGCTGCGGCGGCACCGACGTGGAGTTCACCCCCGCCCCGTAGAGCGGGTGCGGGTTGAGGGGCCGCCGCCTTGATGCGCGGCGGCCCTTCGTCATGCCTCGCCGAGCCACGTGTCGACCGAGCGGTGTGCGATGCCGGGCGGCGTGGGTCAGGGGTGGAGGTAGTCGTTGAGGTAGGTGCGCGCCGCGGCCTCGTTCGTACCGAGCGCGGTCGCCACCACCTTGAGCGGCACGTCGCACGCACCGAGTTCGTACGCGGCGTCCTGGCCGGTCCGCGTGATGACGTACCGCAGGTCCGCGAGAGCCTTCAGCGCGACCAGCGGCTCCTCGACGGCCAGGCGGTCGAGCTGGCCGACAAGGTCGTTGAGGAGTTCGGTGAGTTCCGTGGGGAGCGGTACGGCCCCCTCCCGGATCACCGACAGGTGGGCCGTGTAGTCCGCGATCGGCCCGGACAGGTCTACGTCCACCTCGTAGAGGGGTTTGTCGTCGGGGAGTGTGGTCCAGTCGAGCGGGTACTCGGCCGCGCTCCGCCACCCGCACGAGCAGCTGCCCCGCAGGAGCGCGGCCCGGGGTCGGCCGTACCGGCCGTCGTAGGCGTGCCACCGGGTCGACGACGGCACATGCGGGCCACTGCCGACGTCGAAGTAGACCGGGCCCGGCTCGGTGCCGTCGGCCAGCAGCACCCCCACCGACCCTTCGTGCGCGGCCCCCAACGCCTTCAGCACCCTGTCCATGACGACCAACCCCTCCCCGGCGGCTACGCGATCGGCCTACCGGCCGGCCTGCGACGTCCAGGCTGCCGCGACGGGGGTGCCCGCGTACCGGGATCCATCGAAAGCGGTACGGGACGTGCCCCGCGGTTTCCCGCGACGGACGAAGGAGCGTCGCCCAAGGTGTATCGACCTGCCGCAGGCCATGACACATGTGCGAATCACGGGCTCGTGTGCGAAGAACTCCGCAGAACGGCTGTTACTTGATCCACTGGTCCGGCCGGGTGAGGCGGCGGAAGAGTGCGCCCGGTGGTGCGCCGGAGTGTACCGACCTCGATGTCCGGTTTGCGGGGCGGATGGGTGTAGCTGTCAGTGAATGTCAGGGGCACGCTCGGGCGGAATGCGTGCGGTGTGCAGGCGACTGTGACGGATATGTCCGTGTCCGGTAACCGGCGCCGGCGGGGGGTGCGGTGGGGGTCGTGTCGGGTCGAGAGTGTGGCCCTCGGCTCAACCGGGCCGAATCCGAAAGCGCCTTCACCGACCTGTTTCGGCTGGTGGAGCGCTGTTCTTGAGGGGCGCCACCTATGTCTTCTGCTTCTTCCTCCGTACGCCGTATCGCCGCCACCGTCCTGGCCGCCGGCGCCGTCGTCGGTGCCGCCGCTCTGCCGGCGGCCGCCCACGACGGCGACCGTCACCACCAGCGGCCGCGGGTGGAGATCAGCCGGGTCCAGGCCGACAGCCCCGGACGCGACGACCGCTCGAACCGCTCCCTCAACTCGGAGTGGGTGGAGATCACCAACACCACCCGCGACGGCATCAACCTGCGCGGCTGGACCCTGCGCGACAGCGACGGCAACCGCTACCGCTTCGACAACGTCCGCATCGCCCCCCGTGCCACGATCCGGATCCACACCGGCAACGGCCGCGACACCCGTACCGACCTCTTCCAGGACCGCCGCAACTACGTCTGGGACAACGGCTCCGACACCGCCACCCTGCGCGACGACCGCGGCCGCACCGTCGACACCGAGACCTGGGGCCGCCGCCGCTAGGACCGCGACCGCAGGCCCCGCACGATGTCGGGGTCCTGCGTGACATGACCGCACGGGCCGTCGCCTCATCGGGCGACGGCCCGCGCTGCTGAGCTGTGCTGGTCCCGGGAAGGGCGAGGATCCGGGGTGACTCCGGCAAGCGGCCCGGCGTTGTTGCCTGCATGGACGAGATGTTGGACGTGCTCCTCGACGGGATGACAGAACCCCGTCTGAAGCTGATCAGCAGTGACGAGGCCCGGGCCCTGATGGTGCTCCTTGGGGTGCTCGAAGAGGAAACGAGTTCCGAGGAGATCCGCTATGCGGCCGGAGAGATGCGATTCCGCCTCGGTTCCCGACTGGCACTCCCCGTATAGAACGGGAGTGCCTCCTTGGGACTGCGTGCCGCAGGCAAAGGTAACGCCGCGGCGCAGCCGCGGTCGCGGTCGCAGAAAGGGCGTCGTCGCAGAAGTCCTCCCGTAGCTGCGCCAGCACCTCGTCTTCGGGGTGGGAGGCGTATCCGATGCCGCACTCCGGGTCACCCGCCCAAGCCGGTCCGTCAGCTGCGGGGCCCGTCCCCCAGCGGCCGACGCCCATACGAGGCGGAGATCCCCGACTCCGAGACGGACGGGTGGAGCTCGTCCTGCGCGGCCCGCTCCGCGGCGGTCCGCCGGGGAGCCACTGGCGACTCCTGGTCGGCGACGGCGGGGACTGGTCCGTGCCCGAGCGGGCGGCGCATGGTGCTCATCGCCGCAGTTTCGCAGGAGGTCTGACGACCCGTTCGAGGAGGGCGGCTACATCGGGCGCGGGTCAGGGGTCGCGTAGGTGATTCCGACGTCTCCGGCGGTGGTCGCGGCGAGCGCCACAACCTTCCAGATCGCGGCGGGAACGCCAGCCCTGGGACCGTCGTATGTGTCGTTGAGGAGGTCCACGGTCAACCCCGCTGACTTGCCGTCCGGCCCCTTGGCCGAGAACTTGACCTTTTCCACTATCCACGGTCCATCGTGGACAGCAACGAACTCCACCGAGGCGTGGTACGCATCGAAGTCCTTGCCGTTCTGCGTGAGGGTGAGAGTGCCCTGCTGAAGGTGGATGCCGACGTCAACCTTGGTCTCGTCCTGCACGATGACGGGTTCGCCGTTGGCGCTCAGGCCCATGGTGCTCTCCAAGGAGAAGGGGTTGGGGTTCAGCTGCTCAGCATGGCAGCTGACTACCCACCGGAAGAGGGCGTCCAGCAACCGATCGCCTGAGCCCGGCTACCAACAACAGCGTGATTGCTGTCGGTAGCCGAACGCCTCTAACTGCTCTTCAGCCCTCCGCGACGGGGCTCCATGTGCCCACACGTAGTACAGACGTTGTCTCCCGTGGACTCGCTGAGGTAGTACTCCTTCTCCGTGAAGGGGTGCTCGCACGGGGGGTTCCCCTTGGCCTCCCAGGCGTGCTGAAGGCGGACCGCTTCGTCGAATTGCATGCCGCGACCTTACGGCGATCGCTTCCGTGACTCCAGAGCGCGGCCCCCGTACACCCCTCGACGTCTGTCCATGAACCGATTCGTTTCCGCATACCCCCGCGACACGCCCGGGAGTGCTTCGGCAGGGTCATCTTGGGTGTGCAGAAGGAGCGTTCAGGAAGGCCTCGTGTTCCGGAAGGCGGGAACGCCCGGCTTCTGGACGGTGACGAGCCTGACCCATTGGACCTGTTGGACCCAATGGGTCGATCCGGAGGGCGCCGAGAACGGGAGACCGTGTGCGGCCAACCGTTTCATAGGTGGTCCCCGTCGCAACACGGCGCTGCAAGGTCATCCACCTGCAGCGATCAAGTTTCATGAGGCGTTGCAAACGGTGCGTCGCCTGAAACACCTCATGAACGACGGCGGTCTCCGGGACGGCTGACCGCGTGCACCGCGGTCAGCAGGGACGCCAAATCAGCCTGTGGTGCGGCCACTCTCCTGCCCGGCGGGGCGCGAAGCTGCCCGTCGGCGGGCCATCCGAGCCCCGAACGCGAGGACGAGACCGGCGCTCAGGCTGCCGAGAAACTCGGGCAGCGCTGCCCAGGCCAGTGCGAGCGCGGTGTTCATGCGGCACCGACCAGGGGCCGCCGGCGCCGGTACTCGACGCCGAGACGTCGGAGCTTGCGCATAACGCGCTCGCCGATCTGAGGCGGCAGCCCGGCCGACTCAGCAGCCTCGGCCCAGGACCCGCTGCCGAGTGCGAAGACCTGCGCGACCCGTCGCTCGTCCTCCTTGAGCCGCCCGAGGACGGCGCAGGTGTCGCCCCGGTCCGGAGACCAGTCCAGGACCTCGTCCTCGATCCGGTACGACCCGGCGACCAGCTCGTGGAGGGTCTCCCCGGACGGCAGCCGGTAGTCCAGCATCCACACCCGGCCCGGCCCGGACTTGCGCTGCCACAGCGGCATCAACTGTCGGTGCACCGTCCGTGCCTCCCGGCGCAGGTGGTGCAGGGTGCCCCCGTTGTTAGGTGGCGCTTCGAGGGCATCCACCCAGTTGCCCAGCAGCGCCGTCGACACAGCCTCCAGCCATTCCCCGTCCGTGCGGGAGACGCCCAGGTACGTCCGCGCGAAGAAGGCGACGGCCGGCTTCCAGTCGTCCGCCCCCTCAGACTCCAGGATCGCGCGGCGAGCACACAGAGCAGCGGCCGCCGCCGACTCGGCCTCGGCCCGGACTGCGGGGTCGCTGGAGCCGGACCGCACGAGGAAGAGCATCAGCATGCGGCCGATGGTGATCGCCAACAGGCGCACCACCGGCTGAGGGGTGAACCACTGGCGGATGTCAGTGTTCAGCTGGCGTGCCTGCCGCTCGATCGGGCCGACCTCGGCAACGGAGGTGGCGATAGAGCTGAGCCACGCCCGTCCCTGTGTGGGCATGGGGTAGGGGTAGAAGACGTCGGGGCGGTTCGGCTTGGTTCGCAGAGCCCGTACGACGCAGCGCTGGGGGGTGCTGTCGATGCCGAGGACCAGGAAGCCGCGGGTCAGGTCGAAGCTTCCATGGACGGTCGCCTCCCAGGGCCCCCCGCCGAAGGTGGTGTTGTAGGGACTGCCGAACTCCACGTGGCTCATCATCTGCTGCTCCCTGCTGCTTGGTGTCCAGCCTTCACTGCTCGGGCCCGGGGCGGCGGCGGAGTGTCAAAAAATCTTGGGACAGAAAGAAGTGAGCTCATCGCGTCGGATAAGCTCCCCTTATCCGATGCGATAAACGACTTGAAACGGGCGGCTGTTGGCCGGGAGGGGAAGCGAGCAGATGGACGATTCCAAGGGGACGACAGCTAGCGGGGACACGCAGACGGAGCCGACGGGGGCCGTCCCGCCGCCACGGGTTCGGCGTACGCGTCCCTACACTCCGCCCCAGCTCGACTTCCCCCCGGTCCGCAACGGACTCGACTACCTCGAAAGCGTGGTTGAGCACCTGGACGAGAACCAGTCCCAGGTCAGTCCCCGCGACGTGAAGTACGCCGTCCTGCACCTCCAGGCCGCCGTCGAGGTCCTGTTCAAGGCCCGGCTGCTTGCCGAGCACTGGACCCTCGTCTTCACCAACCCCCACGACGCGACCCGGAAGGCGCTGAAGGAAGCCACGCTCAACAGCGTGTCCACCGAGAAGGCCATCATTCGGCTCAGGAACATCGTGGGCGTGCCCATCACGGACAAGGAGCAGAAGGCGCTCAACAAGTTGGGCGACGACCGCAACAAGCTCCAGCACTTCGGATTCACCCATGACGCCCGCGTGGTCGAGTCTCATGCTGGCGAGGTACTCGACTTCCTGATCCACTTCATCGAAGGCCAGCTCGTGCCGTACCTCGGAGAGCAGGAGAAGGCGGAGACCCAGACTTCCCTGGAAGGTCTTCGCGACGGGCTGAACAGCATCAACTCCTACGTCCTTAAGCGGATGAACCGGATCGGCGGCGAGCTGAAGACTGAAGGCGTCGAGAACCGCACCGTGGAGTGCCCAGAATGCGAGGAGATGGCGCTCGTGCTGCGCCAGTCTCCCGCCGGCGCAGACGACTGGTCCGACGTCGCAACCTGCCGCTTCTGCACACGCGTCTGGGACACGGAAGAGCTGCTGACGTACTTCAACAAGCACGGCCAAGAAGAGCCCTCGGTGTGGAACACCTGCCCGCAGTGTGAGCGGTGGGCGCTCGGCTCGGCGGTCCGCGTACGCAGCGACCCGGCGAAGCCCGTCTACTTCTGCTTCGCCTGCGCGACCGGCTTCCCCACCGTGGTGCCCTGCGACCAGTGCACCCGCCCCATCGACGCCAAGGGCGACACCGGCTCGGTCTTGTGCGGCCTCTGCTGGATGTACGTGGAAGACGAGGCCCGGTACGGCCCGTCGCATGAAGGTCCTGAGGACTACGGATACGACGAGGAGTGGGACGGGGAGGCGCGGTGACCACCGAAGTTGAACCGACCGACTTGGCCGTCGCCGAGCGCCAGGTGCTCATCGCGCGGTGGGCCGAGCGGCACGGCGTCGATGCCGCCCGCCGGCTGGCCGCCGCCGAGGACCTCGCGGACGCGGTCGCCGCCGAGATCGTCCCGGACAACACTGTGGACACGTACGCGAAGTCGTGGCGGGTGTGGGCCCGGTTCTGCGCCGCATCTGGCCTGCCCGAGCTGGAAGGCTCCCGCGGCGCGCTGGTCGCGTTCGTGGCCTGGATGTTGCGCGAGGGCCAGCAGAACGGGAAGGGGTACGCGCCGAGCTCCGCAGACACTCACCTCGCCGCCATCGTCATCGGCCTGCGCGAGCGCGGGGTCGCTGTCAGCGGCGACGAACAGAGCGCGGCCCGAAAGGCGTTGGCCGGCTTGGAGGTCAAGCTCCTGCAGGCCGGGGAGCGGCGCGGCCGCGGCCAGGCGGTCGGTGCCGACATCGACGGGCTGTACGCCATCGCCCACTCCTGCCCCGATACCCTCGCCGGTGACCGGGACAAGGCCCTCGTCTTCACCGGCTTCCACTACGCCTCGCGCTCCCAGGATCCCGCCGGCCTCCAGAACGGCGACGTCACCCTCCACCCGCGCGGCCTGGTCGTAGCCGTGCTCACCGGTAAGACCAAGCACTCCGTCCGCAACGCGAAGATCGGCTATGCCCAAGACCCGGAGATCTGCCCGGTCCGCGCCTTCACCGCCTACCGCGAGCGCCTGGTCGCCGAACACGGCCAGCAGTGGGCCAGCCCCTCCAGCCCGGCCTTCGTCGGCATCGACCGGCACGGCCACATCACCGGCGGCCTGGTCCCCGACAGCGTCACCCGCGCCGTCAAGCGCATCTCCGCCCGCGCTGGGGTGCCGATCTCCTGGACCGGGCACTCCCTGCGCATCGGCCTCGCCTCCACCGGCCGCAAGAAGGGCAAGGACGCCATCGCCATCGCCGACCAGGGCGGCTGGGCACGCCACTCCCGCTCGATGCTCGGCTACATGCAGCGCGAGGACGGCTGGGACGACAACGCCTCCGCCGGCCTGACCTGAAAGCCCGGAGGCGAGATCGACCACGTCGACAAGAGGTACGTCGCCAACAAGGAGGTCACGCTCGGCGACTGGGGCGTGAGAGGCCTCTAGCACTACGAGGAGCGGCTGGCCGAGTACCGGGAGCCTTACCCGGATGTCGAAGCGCCGGGACCTCCGCCATGTGGTCCGGGACCAGGAGGACGAAGGGCGGCACGGCTGAGAAGAGCGCCCATGCGGGCCGGCGCCGTCATCGACACCGGTCCGAGGTGGCCGGTCCTCGCGAAGACATCGCATCCAGACATGAAGATCGAGTCCGCCGTCTGGGCCTGGGGCGCGTGCTCGACTGGCGGGTCATGGACAGGAAGATGTCGGACGTCATCCACAGGGAGATCGGCGGCATCGACGAGATTCTCAGGTGCGCCCGAGGTACTGCTCCAGCGTCGCGTCCACCCGTTCCACCTGCGACCGGCTGTCGAAAGGGCCGCCGTGTACGTACAACCGCGGGTACCTGCGACGTGACCAAGCCGCCGTTCGTGCACGAAGAAGTGCCGCAGTCCTAGATGACGAACCCGGTCATCGAGGAGTTCATCGACAACTGCGTCGACGAGGGGAAGTAGTCCGTCTCCGGTGCTGAAAGTCCTGTTCGCGGGCGTGGGCTGGCGCCTTGGGCGGGTTGCGCTGCTGACTTTGGTGAGGACATGCCTGCCGTGGCAGGGCACCGACGGCCCGTTGTCAGCGGGTGTAGATACTCTGAACGGGCCCATGCAGAGAGCGTGTGTCGCTTCTGGAGGGCCGGGTTTTGACGGACCGTCGCCCCGGCCATCCAGTTGAGGCGCGGCGGTCCTGATTGGGGGACTCACATGCCCGGTAGCGACAAGCCGATGTCCGACGGTTCGGAGGACGACGGCGCGCCGCGTGTCCGGGGTGAGGGTCACAGCACCGTTCGCGATGTACTGCTCGCCGGCGTAGCCCAGGCCCTTCTGGCTGGTCTTGCGGACGAGACCGCGCACTGGATCACTCAGTTCGCGGTGTGGCTGTACGAGATGCTGGTCAGCCGCCTGTAAACCGCGACGCGCCCCTTGGTGGTAGGACACCAAGAGGCGCGAGGTGCGGGGTTCCACCCGCGGCGGTCTCTGTCCCTGCTTCGCAGGCCGGGCAGAGGCCGCCGTTCTCATGACTTCAGTCTGCCGCCCACCACTGACAATGGGTGGATGATCAAGAAGGGGCGGCTTGACGTCACTCAACACCCCCCACTGTAGCGAGTGGCCATACGGGACCTGGAGTGCCTTGGCCAAGCGTTTTGCACGGGGCGAGTGTCCGCGTCGACGGCCGACAACCCGCAGTACGGCCGCACCAAGACCGACACGAACTCACACGGATGTTCCTCAGACTCCCTGCCCGTCTCACCCGGAGTTCTGGCTGGCCCGCAGGTGCTCACGCCGAGCGGCCACCAGGCCGTGCCACCTCTCCCGGGTGGTTTGCTCGCCGTCGATCCACTGTGCTGCCGACGTGTCGTGGGGCAGTCCGGACATGAAGGCGGCGATGTCGGCGTAGTAGGCGTAGTCGCCAGCGCGGGTGAGTTCGCGCAGGCGTCCGATGGTGGCGAGGACCTGGTGGTGGTCTTCGCGTACGGCGTGATGGAACGCGTCGGCCAGTTCAAGGGCGACCTGGGCGGCGGTCACTCCGGCCACGGCGGTCTCGGTTCGCAGGAGTGTGATCCGGTCTCCGATGTCGGGATCGGTGGTGCCGGCGTCACGGGCGAGGGCGGCCACCTTGGTGATGAAGGTGGTGGCGCGCAGGTCGAGGCCAGTCAGCAGTTGCTCGGCAAGGTCGAGTTCATCGTCGGCTTGGTGTGGGTCGGTGAAGGCGAGTGCCAAGGCACGGTGGGCCTGGCTGGTGGCGCGCTCGCCGGCGATGCCGTGTTCTTCGGCCTCGGTGCGGGCGGCTTCGTAGGCGGCGGCCGCACGGCTCATGTGGCCCTGGACCCACCACACGTCGCCGGTGACGCGGTGGTGGCGGCCGGGCCAGCCGAGGGTCTGGGCCGCCTCAAGGGCTGCGGGGAAGTCACCGCTGAGGCGGGCTAGGTGGGTGAGGCCACGCCGGGCGGCAGGCGCGAGGCGTCCGCCGCCGTCGACTACGTACTGCATTCCCTGGCGGGAGGCGTCGGTGCGTCCGAGGTCCCGCTCTGCCTTCGCGCGGTAGTAGACGGCCATCTCCTGGAGCGCGGCGGGGAGCATGTCAGTGTCGATGACGGCGGTGAGGCGGTCGGCGGTACGGGATCGGTGCTCGTGCTGGCGTCGGGCGAGTGCGCTGAGCGTCTCGATCAGGGTGCCGGCGGGCGTCTGCAGACCGGTCTCAGCGTCGGGGTTCGGCGGGGCTGGCGGGAGGAGGGGTTCCCATACGGAGTCGCTGATGTACTTCCAGGTCGCGTCCGTGAGCCAGCCGAGCTCGAGGCGGTGGTCGCGGGCAAGGGCCAGGCCTTGGCGCAGGCACCCGATCAGCAGCAGGCGGCCGGGTTCCGTGCTGGTGGTCCACTGCTCGCCGAGTGCTGCGAAGGCGCGCTCGGCGGCATGCTGCCAGTCCTGGGAGGACCACCGGTCGTCGGTGGCGTCGTCGGCCGTACGGATCGTTGAGCGGATCAGGGCGTGGAGATGGTAGGGCCACAGGCCGAAGGCGTTCTGGCGGATGAACGGGCGCTCCAGCAGGCGCATGACGGGGGCCTGGCGCTCCATGCCCGCGGCCTGGGTGGCCAGCGGCAGGTCGAAGCTGTCCAGGAGGCTGACGGAGCGCAGTACGTGGCGCTCTTCGGGGGTGAGGTCGGCCAGGGTTCGGGCGATGAGCGCGGGGAAGGCGACGTCGAAGTCGGCTGCTGTGGGGGTTCGCCCGGTACGCGTCAGCTCGAGGAAGCGGAGCACCGACAGATCTAGGTGGAGGGGCAGTCCGTGCGAGCGGTCGGTGATGACCGCGCGGATGTCCTCTCCGATGAGGGGTTGTCCATCGCGGGTGAGGCGGTCGGCCAGGTAGGTGTCGCAGTCCTCGGGGGAGAAGTCACCGATCAGGATCTGGTCTCCTCCGTCCGGATCGAGGGCGAGGCCGGGCCAGGCGCGCGGGCCGCTCCAGTCGAGCTGGCCATGAAGGGACTCTTGGGCCCACTGGAGTCGGCTGCGTCCGGTGACGATGAAGAAGCAGTTCGGCATGAGCCACACCAGGCGCTGCAGGAGGCGCTCAAGGTCGCGGTGGGTGCGGTCGCCGGTGTCCTCGAAGGTGTCGAGGAGGATGACCGGCAGCACCCGCTTGTCGGCGGGGAGCCGGTCCAGTTCCCAGGCCAGCAGGTGGGGGTAGTAGGAGAGCGCGTCGAGGTCGGGTTCGGCGTCCAGGAGGTCGGCCAGGCGGGTGCAGCCGGCCAGCGCGCGTACGGTCTGGCGGCGCTCGCGTAGGGCCCGCACCAGTGAGCCGGTGACCTGGCCCACGACAGACCCGACGGTGCCGGGCAGCAGCAGGGCCTGGGCGACGTCCGAGAGGACGGACTGGACCTGTCGCGGGAGTTCCTTGCCGGCCTTCGAGGCGAAGCCGCCGCGCTGCAGGTACTCCTCCATGCTCGCGCCGGGGTGCTGGTGTTCCCAGTAGCGGCGCAGCGCGATGTCGAAGGCGGGCAGGGGGCCGAGCTCGGCGAGTGCCAGGCGGATCGTGAGGATGACGCGTTCGAAGTCGGTGCCGGCCGAGCGGGCGAGATCGATCCGTACAGGGAGGATCCGGCGGCCGCCGGGCCAGACGGGTTCGCCCCAGTGGACGGGAAGATCCTCGGTCCCGGTGAGCGCGGCCTCCAGTTTCCGCGACAGCGTCGACTTTCCTATGCCGCCGATGCCGTGGAACACGACCACGTTCCGGCGCGGGGTCTCGAGGTCCTCCACGTCGAAGCGCGGGTCGACGATACGCGTCAGGTGCCCAGTGATCGCGTCACGGATTGTCCGCCACTGGTCCTCGCGGTTCGTGAACGCCTCGGCCGCGGTGACGCTGCGGTCGTTCGTACTGAATAACGCCCTGAGATCTGCCACGCATTCCCCCCCAGTGATCAACTACTGCCAACCTACGTTCGGGCGGCTCCCCTTGAGACAAGGATCCCCGAAGGCGGTTGGCTGACACGGCCGTCTCCCGACGGGTATGTCTTGCTGACCAGCACCGAACCACCTGAGAATGACGAGCCCCGTACCAACAGCAAGGCGGTCGTCCTCGTGTCCGAACCGGTCAACCCGTCCCAGACGCCGGACTTCTCGGAGCTGGACCGCCAGGAGGACATCCACGAGGCGACTCGTGCTGAGGCGGATCAGGCCCCGGTGCAGCTGGTGATCGCCTGGTACGCGCGTGAGATCCACCGCAGCCGCGGAGAGGCCGGGACACCACCAGCAGAGTTGATGGAGGCTCTGCAGTCCGCGATCGACGACCGGGAGGCGCTGCGCGAGGCTGGCCCTGAGGAGGCAGCCCGGATCGCCGCGCGGTACACGACCCTCTACAAGGAGCTGACCTCGGACGTGTAGTCGGCGTCCCCGCGCGGCCGGGGCACGGGCAGCCGAGCACCAGACGCGAAAGTGGACGTGTCGTTGTGGAGCGGGCGGGGGCGCAGCCGCTCGGGCATCAGCTCGCGGGCCAGCGAGGCGATCTCCTCCAGTTCCCGCCGGTACCGCGGCATCGCGGCCAGCAGCGCCTTGTGCGCCCTCAGGAAGCAGGCGGCCTCGGCCTCGGTGTAGCGGCGGCACCGCTCCGCCGCGAGGGCCAGTGCCGCGCCCGTCCAGCCGGTCCCCACCTCCTGCCGGTAGAGCACGGTGAAGTCCCTGCGTAGCACCGTCACCGAGGTGATGGCGTCGTCCGTCTCCACGCTGCGGACGACGGCGGGAAGCGCCCGGTAGCACCGGTCGTGACCGGCCTTGGAGGTGAACCGGCCAGGCAGGCCACGGCGCTGCTGGAGCGCGTGGCGGTGCGCGGTGCCCTGCCGGCTGTCCGCCTCCCGCACCGCCAGCATCACCACCTCGATGCGGTAGCCCGCCTCGGCGAACGGGCGCGCACCGCGCCAGAACTCCTCAACGCTCCCCGGAGCGGCCTCGATCAGCACGTCCCCACGCCGCTCCCGCACGTAGCCCTCGGCCTGCGCTATCCAGGCCCGGTAGTCCGCTCGGACCGCGGCCCCCGCCTCACGGGAGTTGTCCTCCTGCAGCCGCAGGTAGTCGGGGTGCATCACCTTGAAGTCGCCCCCGGAGATCCGGGTCACCCCGCGTTCCTTCATCGCCCGCGCCACCGTGTTCGTGACGCTCGTCTTGCCGGCGCCGGGCTGCCCCAGCACGTACACGGCCACCGGCTGCCGCTGGGCGGTGATCTGGCCCAGGTGCGTGGGGACGATGAGGTTGTCGAACGTCCAGGCGTGCTCGGCTTCCGCAAGACGGTGATAGTCGACCCCCGGAGGCCTCGTCCTGGTCTGGGCGCGGCGGCGGACAGGTTCGGAGCGTGCCATCGCCCGCTCGAGCCCGTTGGTGATGGCCTGGCGCAGGCCCGGGGTGAGCTCCGGCTGGAGGGCCTGCTCGACGACGGCCGCCGCCTTGGTGCAGAAGCGTGCGGTCTCCGGCGCCGACCACAGCCGTATGCGTTCCGTACTCACCGCAGTGACGGCCCGCGCCGCGCTGCTCCAGGTACCGCCGCACAGTTCGTTGACGTACAGCTGCTCGGCGCCGCGCCGCACGACCATGACGCGGTCGGCCAGCCCCTCGGCCTCGATGACGGACAACGTCTCCAGCAGGCCGCTGCTGCAGGCGTCGTGGTTGGCCTCGGAGACGAACCTGCCGACGCCCCTCTCGCCGACCTGGCGCAGGTACCGCTCCAGCGTGCTGAGCTGGCTGACGGCCTCCGCGGTGGCCAGCACCACGACCTCGATGCGGTACCCGGCCTGATGGAACCACGCAGCGTCTTGCCGGAACACGGAGGGATCGGACAGGGCGGTCTCGATGACCATGTCGAGACGCCCGGCGCGGCCATGGGCCTCGACAGCGGCCTGCCAGCGCCGGGTATCCGGGCGGACCCTGGCCCCGGCGGTCGCCTCGTCCTCGGCCAGGAGCCGCCCGTAGGCGGGGTGGGCGGTCTTGTAGAGGTCGCTGCAGATCCGGACGGCCCCGCCGCGGGCGGCGAACGACTCCAGGATCACGTCGGTGAGGAAGGTCTTCCCGCTTCCGGGCTGGCCGGCGACGAACACGACGACCGGCCGCTCCTGAGCCGCCGCCTGCCTGAACGTGTCCGGCAGGATGCGCCGCGACAGGATGCGGCTGCTCTCCTCGTCCGACAACACGACCGGGGCGACGCCCGTGTCCTCCACCGATCCTCCTGGCTGGCACAACACCTCCTGCCCCAGCGGCAGAGGGCGGATCACTTCTGCTTCGGCGTGTTCTCCTCGGTGGCCGGAAGCTCGTGGGTCTCCCACTCGTCGACCCAGTTGTAGAGCCACTCCTTGCGGACCCTGGCCGTGGTGGCCCACGGGAAGGCCCCCTCCATCAGGCCCAGGACCCGGGCCGTGGCCGTGTCCAGCGCCTTGTGGATCTTCGAGCCGTGGATGTTCCTGCGCACTTCCCCCGGCACCTCGAACTCGAAGGTGATCCGAAGAACGCGGGGCGTACCGGTCTTCTCGTCTTCTGGCATGGACTGAACCCCCCTCTGATGAGATGACCAGATTAGCCAACCCCCGTACAGTCGGGGCGATTTCGTGAGATCTCCCGGACAGTGTGAAGCTTCGGTCCTCCGATGCAGGGGTGCCGAAGGCACGGGAAGAGCCGACAGCCGGATGGCGGGACCGCTCGGCGAGGAGTGGGGTGATGCCTTCGACGGGTTGGTCGGCGTCGGCTGTGGCCGCGGGGGTGGCCATCGTGAGCTCCTGGGAGGCGGGTCGTATCGATGTCTTCAATGGGTACGACGAAGGCCGGGCCCTCCAGTGGGAACTGGAAGGCCCGGCCGTGATGCAATCCCCTACTTCTGTCAGAACGCTCCCCGTGGCGACCTGACGGTGGTTACGCGTGTCGAGCCTGAAGGCCCTCCCTCGCGTCGGCGCGGCCGGTCTTCCTGAGCCGGGCGGTCGCGGCCCCCGACGCGACCACCGAGGCCTCGAAGCCGGAGAAGTCCACCCTCGGTGTACGGCACCGATCGACAAGCCGTACCACCACAATGACCACCGTGATCACCCATGCGCATGGCCACCGAAACAAAGCGAGCAGCACATCAGCCCCCCTGTGAATCAGATCCACAAGTTCCTCCTTCTCGGAAATGGCGGGATGTTCGAGTAGCCCCACCCTTGGGTCTGCGGTCCTGTGCGGAGGGGGTGCACGGGGCCGCAGGCCCTGGGGAAGGTCTACGCGTCCTGTCCGATACGGGGCTGGTGTCCCCGGATCTTGTCTCTGGCCCTGCGCAACGCCTTGCGCGCCGAGCTGGACGAGACGTTCATGAGCTCGGCGGCCATGTTCGAGGTGAAGCCCATGACCTTGATCAGGTAGATCGCCTGGTGCTCCATGGGGGTCAGCAGGGAGTCGAGGTCGGGCTTGATGTCGGCGTAGTAGAGCCGTGTGCCGTGCAGCCGGATGTTCTTCTCCCACTCCTCAAGGGCTGAGGGGTCGTCGTCGAAGAGGTCCTCGGCACGGCGGGAGATGCGGCGAAGCTCGTCGAGGGCGCACGTGTTGCACACGCGGTACATGTACGCGCGGACGTTGTCGATCGGCTCGCCATCCTTCATCCGCTCGGCGATCTTGATCAGCGCGTTCTGCCAGACGTCCTCGGCGAGCTGGGAGCCGCGGTGCTGCTGGCCCAGACGCCGCTCGATCGACGGCCTGTAGACCCGCTGCGCGCGTGCGAGGTCTTCCAGATGCTCCTCGATGGTGAGCGGCGTGCTCTTGCCGAAGAACCGCTCCGGCAGGCGCCGCCGCTTCTGCGCCGGGAGCCCCCGGTTCGGCAGGGATTCGGATGTCACGGGGCACGTACCTCGCGTTCGGTATCGGGGGAAACCGTTGTCACTAGGACGACGCTGAGGAGACCGCCTGCTGGGAACCTGCTGCCGGACTTTTTTCCGGAGCTTCTTCCAGCCCGGACTCGCCGGCTGCGAGGCGGTCGGCGAGTCCGGCAAGGTGCAGGTCGGGGCCTTCGCGGGCGTCGAAGCCATGCTGGCTGGCGTACTCGTCGAGGCCGTGCCTAACTCGATCGACCGCCGCATCACCGGCGTAACGGTCACCGCGAGGGGTCTGGGCACCACAGGGAAGCCACTCTCGCGGCCCGGCAGCTGGTCAAACAGTTCAGGAACGACCCGAAGCGCATGGCCCGCGGCCGGGGCAAGGCCGTGCCCGTCACCCCGTCGGACCTCCGGAAGATGAACACCGCCGACCGCACCAGGGCCCCGAAGTGGGGTGCCGTTAACGAGCGGCGCCCCAGGTGACAAGTAACCCGCCAGTAGCTTTCGGATCGAAGATCGGCCCCCTCGCCGGGACGTGGCGAGGGGGCCGAGTGGTGTGCGCTGGTGTTCAGGCCGCGGCTGGCTCGGGGTCGGTGGGGGCGGGGACCGCGAGTTGGAGGCGGCTGCCCATGTTCAGCCGGACCTCGCCGTAGGGCTGGACGTGCATCCAGAACAGCGGGGTCAGGGCGCGTTTGTCCTCGTCGGTGAGGACATCGGCCCATTCTGGGTCGGCGAGCATGTCCTGGATCATCAGGGTGTTGACGAAGACCAGGGCCGTTTGCAGGAGATGGAGCGCGAGGACGGACAGTTCTTGCTGGTCACGACGGTTGCTGCTGAGTTCGCCGCTCTTGCCGAAGAAGATGATGTCGTTGGCGCCGTTCCAGCCCTCGACGACGTTGAGGCCCTCCTGGATCTCGCGCTGGAGGTCGCGGTCGCGCAGGTAGCGGGCGGCGAAGATGGTCTTCTGGGCGCGGCCGACTTCGAGCATGGCCTGGTAGACGGGGTGGGAGGCGGTGCGGGTGAAGCGCCGCAGGATCGCCTCGGTGGAGGCGGTGCCGACCCGGATCGCGGTGGCGTACTTGATGAGCTGGTCGTAGTTGTTCTCGATGACGTCCCAGCGGATCGGGCGGGTCATCGCGTCGGCGAGGTTGTCGTAGGTGTCCTCGTCCTCGCGGCCGGGCCGGTAGAGCTTGACCTTGTTGATCTGCTTGATGCGGGGCAGCAGGTCGTAGCCCAGGAGCCTGGTGAGTCCGAAGCCGATTTCCGACTGGCCGTGCGAATCGACGTAGTTGCCCTCGGCCTGCATGGTGGTGGCGTGCCGCATCATGCCCTCGATGGCAGCTGCGACCTCGGAGGCGGTGCAGTTCAGAAGCTGGCTGTGAATGGCCATCGAACCCTTTTCGATGTGCCAGTACACGAGCACTCCGCGGCCCCCGTAGCGGGAGTGCCACTCGGTGAAGATGTTGCGGTCCCAGGCTTTGAAGTGCGTGGAGTCCGACGCGACGGTGGTGGTGCCCTGGCCCCACACTGTCTCGGAGCGGGCGGCGAAGGTGGCGTTGGCGATCTCGACCCCGGCGGCCTTGAGGCCGACGGCGGTCAGGTAGCGGCGGGCGGTGTAGCGCAGGTCCTCTTCGCTGTGTCCGTGGGCCCCGGCGGCGACCGAGCTGATCCCGGAGTTGGTGCCGTACGCGTAGGCGATCAGGAGCAGGCGTTCCAGGAGCTTCGCCTCGTCGATCGACTCCCTCGTGCCCACCGGGGCGAGGGCCTTGAGCATCCCGGTGCGCAGGGCTGCTTCCTTGAGGATGTCGATCAGGGCGACGGTTCCCCATTTCTTGCGGATCGCCTTCTTCAGCTTGCGCAGGTTCTTCGGTTCTTTCTGAGGCTCGGGCTCGATGAACTTGATCGCCCCGCCTCGGTGCTTGCCGCTGATCGTCACCCACGGCAGCTTCGGCAGCCTGGTGTCCAGGGCGCTGAGCTCGGCGCGCATCTCGCTCTGGAGCTGGGCGGTGAAGACCTTCCCGTCGCGCGGCTTGTTGAGCTTCTCGTAGTACTCCGCGCGCCTCATCTCGAAGTCGTCCGGGAGGTCGTCGTCGGGGTTGCGCCACTTGTCGGCGCCGACCACCCAGATCTCCTTGCAGCGCAGCCTCTCGCGCAGGGCCTGGAAGACGCACGCCTCGTAGACCGTGCGCATGACGCGCTTGGGCCCCTTGTCGGGGGTGAAGATCGCGAACTCCATCCAGTCCTTGCGCACCACCCCCTCCAGCGGGATGGTCTCGCCCAGTGGCAGGTAGGTGGTGGAGGAGTCCTTGTGCCGCTCGATCAGCTTCAGTGCCTCCATGACGGGCTTGTGCTGGTCGTTGGAGGAGCGGAAGTCCAGCACACCGAGGAGCTTCATCAGCCCGCTGCGGTAGTGGTTGGAGTAGGAGGATTTGAACACCTCCCGTTTGGAGCGGGCGAACTCGGCGTTGGTGGCTTTCATCTCGGCGACCAGGTCCTTGAGGGTCTTCTCCCCGCCGGCCGCCGGGTAGATCACGTCCCGCACCGAGCCCTCGGGGGCGCCGAGGGAGGCGGCGGCGATCTTCCCGAGCAGCCCGGACTTGCCGCGGACCTTGGTGAACTCGGCGACGAACGCCTCGGTGACCTTCTTCTCCGCCCGCGCGTTGATGCGATGCACGGTGGCATTCAGCAGCTCCACCAGCGTGTCGGTGATCTCCCGCTGGCGCTGGAACAGCAGCGCGGCGAGCAGCACGTGCCGTACGGGAGCGTCGAAGCGCCTCAGGTGGCTGGGTGAGGACGCCGATGCGCGGGCCCGCCAGGCGTTGATGACCTGCACGCCGATCCCGGCGAACACCTTCTCCGGGACGCCGACCGCACGGACCTGGCCCAGCTTGGAGATCTCGTCCAGCAGCGAGTTGAGGCTGACGTTGCCCGGATGGGCCTTGATGTCCGAGAGGACCGACTCCACCTCGTCTTCGTCGTCGTCCTGCGCGGCGTCACCGTCCCCGGCCGCCCCGTCCTCCTGCCCGATGGCGGCTCCGGGCAGGTCGGTGAAGACCAGCGCGTCCAACCGGCGGGGACAGCCCTCGGCCCGCGCGAGGCGTGCGGCAACCTCGGCGACGGCACGCTCGTCGGCCTGGTGCAGCGCGGAGCGGATGATCGTGGTGACCTGGGCCGCGGTCGGCGGCTCGATCAGGTCCACGCGCATCTGCCGCAGCAGCTCGGCCCGCACCTGTTCCTCGCGGCGCTCGTCGTGCCAGATCACGTCCACCAGGTGCGAGACGAGCTTGACCAGGTCGGTCTTGGTGCACTCGTGCCACCCGGTCAGATCCCGCAGCTCGCTGCGGTGCCGCTTCGCGGCACGGGAGGCGAAGTCGTAGAACCCCAGCTCGGACGCGGCCACCCCCACCTGCTTGGCGACGTGCTCGACCGCGTCGGGCGGCAGCTCCAGGCGCATCCTGGGAAACCGGCCGCGCCAGGTCAAAAACTTGAGCTGGGCGGCAAAGCCCAGCCTCGTGGCCCCGGTCTTGTTCCGTAACCAGCCCGCCTCGTCGCCGGACAGGGTGAAGTGGTCCACCACCCCGTCCAGACCCAGATCCCGCCCCACCACGCAGCCCCTTCCGCCCGCCCCCGTGATCAGCATTCGGGCTGGACGGTAGAGGCGCCGCTGTACAGCGGGCGCGGAAAACCGGGGAAACACCCCGGCATGGCGGTCAGAGCTGGTAGATGTGCTCGGACGGGGGACGTCACTCTCCCCGTCCGAGCGCCTGGGGCGTACGGGCCCCCGTCAGGCCGGGGCAGTGGCAGGCCGGGCATCTGCGGGTGCCGCTGGTGCTGCCCGCCGTCGTAGACGTGCAGGGTGAAGGTCTCCGGCCCCGGGGCGCCGGCCGCGTCGTAGGCGTCCAGGACTCGCTCGATCCGCTCCCACAGCTTGAGCGGGCCGACCTCGCGCACGGCCCACCCGCCGTTGTCGGGGTGAGGGTGGCGGCGGAGCCGTTGACCACGTCGGTCGGGTGCACCACCTCGCCCACGATCATCTGCGCATCCGGCATCGCGCTTTGATGACCTTGGTGGAGGCCGTCATACTTCGTGCTCGCTGAAATGAGCCAAAGACACTGTGTACACGCAGGCAGGGCGCTACGGTCTCAGACCGACAGGTATATAACGGGCGACAGCAGGGGGACGAGATGCTGCCTGAGGCGTTGACGGCACTGGCCGCGGCAGGTGGTGCTGCGGTGGTGCAGGCGGCGGGAAGCGATGCGTGGGAAGGGCTGCGCAGTCGGCTGGCGCGGTGGTTCGGCCGTGGCGATGCGGAGCGCGAACGCGGGGAGCTGGAGCGGCTGGACCGCAGTGCAGGCGAACTCGCCGCCGTCGACGCCGACACCGCCGAGCGGGTCAGGGCGAGGCAGGAAGCCGTGTGGCAGACCCGTATCGAGACCCTGCTGGAAGACCTGGCCGACGATGTGCAGCGCACCCAGGCCGCCGCCCTGCTGCAGCAGTTGCTGGAGCAGGCCGTGCCCCATGCTTCTGGTGGGGACGGGCTGGTGTCGGGGAACGCCTTCCACGGGCCGACCGCCATCCAGGCCGGCAACCACAACCGACAGGATGTCCGTTTCGGCCCCCAGGCATGACCCACCCTGAAACGGGTACGCCGGGCAGCGCCTTCCACGGCCCCGCCGCCATCCAGACCGGGCCCTTCGGCACCCAAAACGTCCAGTTCGTCTACCAGTGGAAACCCGCCTACCGGATCGAGGACTTCCCCGCCGCGCCCCGCCCGGTACGCGCCCGGGTGCTGGCAGAGACGCCCTCCAGGCTGCTGCGGGCCGCACATCAGGTGGTGCCCTTCACCGGCCGCCACGCCGACCTGGAGGCACTGGCATCCTGGCGCGACGACCCGGTGGAAAAGTTCGCCGTACTGCTGGTGCACGGTCCCGGCGGGCAGGGCAAGTCCCGCCTGGCCGCCCACTTCGCCGACCTGAGCCGCCGCGCCGGGTGGACCGTGTGGCAGGCAGCTGTCAACGAAACCGGCGCCGACCCCATCAGTACCAGCCCGCCGCCCGAAGCTGGGACCGGACTCCTGCTGGTGGTCGACTACGCCGAACGCTGGCCCACACCGGACCTGTACAGACTCCTGCAAGAGCCGCTCTGGCACCACGTCGGCGTTCCGGTACGCATCCTGCTGCTGGCCCGGCCGGCGGGAGCCTGGTGGGAAAGCCTGGAAACCTGGATCGGCGACCAGCTCGACGTCGCCGCCGAGGCCCGCGTCCTGCCGCCGCTGGCCGACGCCCCACAGGCACGCGCCGACCTGTTCCACCAGGCCCGGGACCGCTTCGCCGACCATCTCGGCCTGCCCGCGGGGCGGGCCAGCCGTATCGGCCCGCCCCTGGATTTGGACACCGACGACGACTACGCCCAGGTCCTGACCATCCACATCGCCGCCCTGGCCGCCGTCGACGCCGAACTCCACCACGATCCCGCCCCCACCGACCCCGCCCGCGCCTCCGCCTACCTCCTCAAACGCGAACGCGCCCACTGGAAGGCCCTGCACCAGCGCCCCTCCGCGCCGCTGCCCACCACACCAGAGGCGATGGGCCGCACCGTGCTGACCGCCACCCTCACCCGTCCCCTGGCCCGTAGCCACGGCTGGAGGGCCCTGCACCAGATCGGCCTCGCCGATTCCACCGACGCCGCCAACACCCTCCTGGACGACCACCAGTACTGCTACCCCCCAGCCGGCGCGGTCACGGTGCTGGAACCGCTGTACCCCGACCGCCTTGGCGAGGACTTCCTAGGCCTGACCACCCCGGCCAGCCCTGATGATCCCGGCACACCCCACCCGGTGCCCGGGGCTGTCGTTGACGACTGGGCCCACCAGGCCACCCAACGCCTTCTTGTTGCCGCAGAAACCGACGCTCCCGCGCCGTGGACCCGCGACACCCTGACTGTGCTGATCGAAACCGCCCGCCGCTGGCCCCACATCGCCACAGGCCAGCTCTACCCCCTCCTCAAAGCCCACCCCGCACTCGCCCTGCACGCCGGCGGCAGCGCCCTCGCCACCCTGGCCAGCCTCGACGCCATCGACCTCACCGTCCTGGAAGCCATCGAACCCCACCTTCCCGCCAGCCGGCACACCGACCTCGACGTCGGCATCGCCGCCATCGTCCTTCGCCTGGCCCAGCACCGCCTGGCCACCACCCAAGACCCACTCACCCACGCCCGCACCAACGACCGCCTCGCGGTACGCCAGTCGTACGCCGGACTCCGCCACGAAGCCCTCACCGCTGCCCAAGACGCCTTACGAGCCTGGCGCCACCTCACCCAAACCAACCCCGCCTACAAACCGGCCCTCGCCACCTCACTGTCCAACCTCGGGACCGTCCTATCGGGGGTGGGGCGGCGGGAGGAGGCACTGGCCGTCACCCAGGAGGCGGTGGAGATCCGGCGTCGGCTGGCCCGGGGCAACCCGGCCGCCTACGAACCGGCCCTCGCCACCTCACTGTCCAACCTCGGGGGTGACCTGTCGGGGGTGGGGCGGCGGGAGGAGGCACTGACCGTCACCCAGGAGGCGGTGGACGTCTACCGTCGGCTGACGCGGGCCAACCCGGCCGACCACGAACCCGGCCTCGCCAACTCACTGTCCAACCTCGGCAGCCAGCTGTCGGCGGTGGGACAAGGGAAGGAGGCACTGCCCCTCACCCAGGAGGCGGTGGACGTCTACCGTCGGCTGACGCGGGCCAACCCGGCCGACCATGAACCCGACCTCGCAGCCTCGCTGTCCAACCTCGGGACCGTCCTGTCGGGGGTGGGGCGGCGGGAGGGGGCACTGACCGTCGCCCAGGAGGCGGTGGACGTCTACCGTCGGCTGACGCGGGCCAACCCGGCCGCCTACGAACCCGACCTCGCGCGCTCGCTGTCCAACCTCGGCAGCCGGCTGTCGGGGGTGGGGCGGCGGGAGGAGGCACTGACCGTCGCCCAGGAGGCGGTGGACGTCTACCGTCGGCTGGCCCGGGGCAACCCGGCCGCCTACGAACCCGACCTCGCGCTCTCGCTGTCCAACCTCGGCAGCCAGCTGTCGGTGGTGAGGCAGCGGGAGGAGGCACTGACCGTCACCCAGGAGGCAGTGGAGATCCGGCGCCGGCTGACGCGGGCCAACCCGGCCGCCTACGAACCCGACCTCGCCAACTCGCTGTCCAACCTCGGCATCCAGCTGTCGGGGGTGGGGCGGCGGGAGGAGGCACTGACCGTCGCCCAGGAGGCGGTGGACGTCTACCGTCGGCTGACGCGGGCCAACCCGGCCGCCCACGAACCCGACCTCGCCGCCTTACTGTCCAACCTCGGCATCCAGCTGTCGGCGGTGGGACAGGGGGAGGGGGCACTGACCGTCGCCCAGGAGGCGGTGGACGTCTACCGTCGGCTGACGCGGGCCAACCCGGCCGCCCACGAACCCGACCTCGCGCTCTCGCTGTCCAACCTCGGGGATGACCTGTCGGCGGTGGGGCGGCGGGAGGAGGCACTGACCGTCACCCAGGAGGCAGTGGAGATCCGGCGCCGGCTGACGCGGGCCAACCCGGCCGCCTACGAACCCGACCTCGCGCGCTCGCTGTCCAACCTCGGCATGCAGCTGTCGGCGTTGGGGCGGCGGGAGGAGGCGCTGTGCCTCACCCAGGAGGCGGTGGACGTCTACCGTCGGCTGACGCGGGCCAACCCGGCCGCCTACGAATCCGACCTCGCCGCCTCACTGTTCGCTTGGGCATGGGTGAGACATGAAGCGCAGCAGGATCTATCGGGAGCGCTGCGAGCTACGGGGGAAGCGGTAGAGATCTACCGCAGGCTCGTGACAGCCGTACCTGCGCAGTTCCTTTCACGGCTCCGCTCTGTGCTGGGCTTGCAGGTGGACCTACTCCTCAGGCTCGGGCGTGTGCGAGAAGCCAGTGACATCCGGGCCTGGCTCGCAGAGAACGACCCCGGTCCCGGTTCGCAGAAATGAGTAGTTCTGAGAGATCACGGCGCCTCGCCGGACCGTGTCCGGTTTGCCCCCGATCTTCGGTCTCATAACTTCTCGCAAAACAGCTTTCGCACAATGCCCTTCGCGGTAGGTTCTGCGACATGCCCGAGCTCGCTGAACCGGCCGCCGCCGTCGAACAGTTCGACTGCCCCACCTGTGAGGTGTCCGCCGAAAGCGCCTGCCGCACGCGCGGCGGCAAGGTCGCCCCGAAGTGCCACACCCCACGCTTCATGCTCGTCCCCCAGCTCCGTGCCGAGCTGGAGGTGAAGACCCCCGCCGACCGCGGCCCCGGCCGCGCGTGGGAGATGGGCCCGGCCATCGACGCCGCGACGCCAGAGGCTGCGACAAGGCCCACCAGAGTGGGGTACGCCCGTTGCAGTACCGCCCAGCAGGAGCTCCAGAGCCAGCTCGACGCCCTCCAGGAGGCCGGGTGCGACCCGGTCTTCTCCGAGAAGATCAGCACCCGCATCAAGGTCCGGCCCGAGTTCACCAAGGCCATGGACTTCGCCCGCACCATCAAGACGGCCGTCCCCCACCAGCGGGTGATCCTCACCGTCCACGAGATGAAGCGCTTGGGCCGCGGCGCCGCCGAACTCCTCGCAATCGCCGAGAACCTGCGCCACCACGACATCGAACTCGAACTTCTCACCGGCCCGCTCCAGGGCGTCTACGACCCCAGCGGGCACGGCGCCGCCCTGTTCGCCTTCTTCGCCGGCATGGCTGAGTCCGAGCGCGAGTACATCCGGGAGAAGTCCCTCGAAGGCCAAGCCTCCGCACGCGAGCGCGGCCGGCACGGCGGACGGCCCAAGGTCGTCGACGACGACATGGCCGCCTACGCCCGGGCCCTGCGCGACCAGAATATCCCCGTCCCCGAGATCGCCCGCAAGCTCGTCATCCCCTCCGGCAAGAACAAGGGCGAGCACCCCTCGGTCGCCACCGTCTACCGCATCCTCGCCGAGGACACCGGCGCTACCGAGACAACGGCCTGAGCATCACGCTCAGCTACCTGTCGCGTGATTCGCCGTTCGTTAACGGCACCCCGAAGTCGGAGGCCCGCCGTCAGCGCACGCGCACGGTGCCGGGGCTGGCCCGGCTCCGCGACCGGTCGATCAACACCCTGCGGTTCGCCATTGCCGGGCGTAACGAGGAGATGAGCGCCGTCGACGACCCGTACATCAAGCTCGTCTCCGAGGGCCTGGAAGTACACATCCCTAGACCAGCCGCCGTCAGGAAGGTGACGATGTCGGACGGCTTGTGCGCGACGCCGATGGACTGGCCATCCCAACGCACCCGACGCCACCCGTTCTCGTCGGGTGGGTAGACGACCAGGCGTGCGGACATGGCTCCACCGTCCGCTCCTGACCGACACCCTGAGACGGCTGGGCAAGCACGGCCGCCAACGCCCGTTAGGAGCTGGTCCGGCTCCTGAGAGGTCAGTTCTGGGGGCCCGTCCCAAGGCTACGCCGACCAGATGGCACGTCCTTCGTATGCAGTGCAGGCTGCTGGACGGCTTCGACGTCCGCGACGAGGACGTGGCCCGCCGGTCACCGTTTGTGCGGCATTACATCAACGTGCTCGGCCGGTACTCCTTCCAGCTCCCTGCCCTGCCCGGCGGCCTGCGACTGCAGCGCGATCCCGACGCCGCAGAGGACGATTGAGGGCCGGATAAATTACCCGCGGCAAGGTGCTGGACTCGCGGAGCCATTCGGCGGACGCACATGGGCCGAAGGGCCCATGTGCGCCGATGAGTATGAAGGAGAAGAATGGCCTGCATGGGGCCTGGCACCGTACCCCTATGGACGGTACCCAAGTCGTAGACCCTTCAATAGATGAGCCCTGAACGGCCAAAGCTCATCCGCGCCCAGTGCCAGCATCACGCGCTCACGGAGTCATCATGACTACCACGGCCCGGGGGCGAATCCCCCGGCTTATCTGCGCTTCCTGCATCAGTAGCGCGCTTCTCATTTCCGCAGGCGCCACCACAGCCATAGCCGCTGCACAGTCACCCCCTGACGCAACGGTCCAGAGCACGCCCCAGGGCGACAGCAGCGGTACCGACACCAGCGGTACCGACACCAGCGGTACCGACACCAGCGGTACCGACACCAGCGGTACCGACACCAGCGGTACCGACACCAGCGGTACCGACACCAGCGGAC
>NZ_JBHYMC010000007.1:0-70227 GCF_042742535.1 Streptomyces sp. NPDC058880 | reverse complement strand
CGGAACGGACACCAGCGGAACGGACACCAGCGGTACCGACACCAGCGGAACGGACACCAACGACCACCCGAGCACGCCCTCCGACAACGGTGGCGGAACCGACACCACCCACAACGGCGGCGGGAACATCGAGAACGGCGGCTCCGGCCACAGCAGGGGCGGCGGCAGTTGCCAGGGCGAGGGTGGACCTGGCGAGTTGTACGAGGTAGGCGGGGCGCTTGTTTGCGTCTTCAATGGCCCTCAGAAGAAAAACGGGGGGGCGGATGTAGATTCAAAAAACCCCTGCGAAAATGACGTGACCTGGGGTGGTCGTACGTGGACAATCTTTACGTTGATAGCTGGGCGCTATATACCCCCCCTGTCGGCCTTCTGGGATACGCTAGACGTTGTCAACTGTCTCAAATACCTACAGATCGATGCTCCCCCGAAATACGAGTAATTCTCAAGAGTTTCCGTGGGACTGGGCGAAGTTCGTCGGTCAGCGACGGCTGTCGCCCGGCGCGAGGAGGCTGGACAGCTCGGCAATCGCTTCTGGCGACGGTTTGAAGTAACGGCGGACGTTTTTCTGCTCTTGTGCCGAGACTTGGCCATCAGCATGAGCAGTGAGGCGCCCTGCTCGCCGAGGTGGGTGAGTGGCGGCATTCGTGCAGGTCCCAGCCTGTCCCGGGGCCGCGGAGTGCGGTGTGCTCGTCCAGGAGCGCGCGGGCCTGCCCGTACGACCAGCCGGGCCAGCCCGGTGTCCGGGCAGACGTCGCGCGGGCTGACGACCTTGCCGGGCCCGGGGCGGCGGTGGGTGGCGAACATCGGCCCGCGGGTGCGGCCCTTGAGGAGCCTGGGTAGCAGTCGGGCGGTGCCAGCGTCCCAGTAGACGGTCTCCAGCACATTTAGTCCTCGCGCGCCTGGCCGCGGCGGCGGGCCTTGGTACGGGCGCCCTTGGCCTTGACCGGGTAGCGGCGGCCGGCGAAGTCCACGTCCTCGATGCCGACGCCGAGGATCTCTTCCGCGCGGGCGGCGGTCTCGTACAGCATCCGCCACAGCGTCTTCTCCCGCAGGTGCACCTCGCGCCGCGCGAGCAGCCGGTCGATTGCCATCTTGCGAGCGGGCCGGGGTATCGGAGTCCGGCACCGACAGCCGCTTGGCCCAGGCCGGGACCATCGGCCCCTCGTAGCCGCGATCACGGCACCAACCGAGTCAGGACAGCACCCCCGCCCGGCGCGAGTTCCACGTGTTCACCGCCGCGGTGCCCCACAGCAGTTCCAGGGCCTCGCCGATCTCGTCGTTCGCGACCTGCGCCAGCGGACGGGCCTCGCCCAGCCGTCCGGGGGTCTTGCACCCCCCGATCCCGTAGTTCCGGACCGTGTTTGGGTTGCCGAGCGAGTCGAGGAACACGTCCGCCGCCGCGCGGACGGTCAACGCCTTCCCGGTCGGCAGCTGTACGACAGTGGGCACCGCTTCCCCCTTGCCGCAGATAACAGGGCCGCTTCGCGTAGCGGCCGGAGGCCGTCACGCAGGTGACGGATCAAGCTACCGCAGATATCGGCGTGTTATCTGTGGGACGGCTTCAGACCGGTCCTGAGGCCGACGCCCTGTGAGCTGCCCACCAGGGTCGACGTCGGCCTGGCGCACGATCTGACATGGATGTTCCTTGACCTCCCTACCGGCAGTGCTGACCGGCGGTTCATGAGCGGTGGGTAGGGTCGGGAGGAACCTGATCAAGGAGGCTGCGGTGCCGGACATAGACAACCAGATCGTGATTGCGCAGACCACGGTGGATGACGAGGAGAAGGCATACGCGCTGGCCCGTGGCGCGGTGGAGGCCCGGCTGACCGCAGGCGTTCACGTGGACGCGAGGATGACGGCCTTCTACTGGTGGAAGGGCGAGGTACAGCACGAACGCGAGTACCGGCTCTCCTTCAAAACGACTCAGGACCGGGTGGAGGCGCTCGCGGCGTGGGTGCACGAGCACCACAGCTACGAGGTGCCGCAGTGGATCGTGCTGCCAACTGCAGGGGCGTCGGAGGAGTACCTGGCGTGGGCGCAGACGGAGACCCGGGAGCGTTAGAACCCTCAGCATGGCGGCGGGCCCGCATCCTCCAAAGGGTGCGGGCCCGCAGTGTTTCCGGCGGGGTCCGGCCAGCCGAACACGGGCCCATCTCCGCGCGGGCGGAGGAACGCTTACCGCTCCCTCTGCGTGGCGTGAACTCCAGTTCGGCAAAGCGTTCGTACGGCAGCGGTGCTATGCGGCGAGGGCGTGGAGCTGGTCGGCGAGGGCGGCTTCGTGATGGGGGAGTCGGGCGGCGATACCAGCGGCCCGTTCGCGGCCCATGGTGTTGGGCTTCGTGGTCGCGGCCTGCGCGAACTGGCGGGCGACGTGGGCGCCCTGGTCGACGTCGCCGCCCAGGAGGAGCGCGGTGGCGAGGTCGCCGAGGATGACGACTCCAGCGTCGGAGAGGTCGCCGCCGAGGCGGTTGGTGGCGGTGGTGGCGGCGTCGTGGAGTTCGTGGTGGGCGAGGCGGCCGAGAACGGAGATCGCGAGGGAGTCCATGCGGCTGGGGGAGACGAAGCGGACCCAGGCCTGTTCGGTGAGGTAGTCGCCGTACTCGTAGGCGGTGCGGGCGCGGTCGAGCGCGCGCAGCGCTTCGGTTTCGTTCCCCGCGGCGGCGGCTTCTTCGGCGTGGCGGCCGTGAATCCAGGCGGCTGCGGTGGCGTTGCCGGGGCCTCGTACGTACTGGGCGGCCTGCTGGAGGAGTTCGAGAGAGCGGGGGCCGCTGGTGGCGTACGAGGCGTATCCGAACGCGAGAGCGCGTAGGGCGGGGTGGCCTGCGGCCTCGGCACACTCGGCGGTCACCCGGTAGTAGTTCCGGGCGGCCTGTTGGTCGCCGAGGTCCCAGGCGAGCCATCCGGCGAGTGCTGCGGTCTCTCCGGCCGCGACGGTCAGTTCCCGCTCGTAGCGGTGGGCTCGGGGCAGTGCCGAAGTGATGGCGTCGAGGTGGGCTTCGACCCGGCCGCGGAGCTGGATGGCGGTGAGGGTGAGTTCGGTGATGTGGAGCTGTCCGGCGGTCTCAGTGAGGATGCCGGCGGACTCCAGGTCGAGGGGCTTCGCGCGGGTGAGGGCGTGGGCGAGGCGTCCCCAGGGTTCGGCGGCGGTGACGGCGCCGACGATGGCGCCTCCTAGCAGCGTGCGGCGCAGCATGTCGTCGTGCTCCTGGTCGGCGGGCTGGTGGCGCGCTTTGCGGGCCTGTCTGGCGGCTCGTTGGAGGTGTTCGGGTGGTAAGCCGCAGGCTGCTGCGATGTGCGCGCATGTATTCGGGCTGGGGATGTTCTCGTTGTTCTCGTACCGGCTGATCTCGCGGCGGGTCATGGTGTCGCGGCCGGAGGCGGCGTTGACGGCTTCGGCTTGCTGCTCCTGGGTGCGGCCGGTCTGGTTGCGCAGGCGCTGGAGGAGTTCTCCGAAGGTCTCGTGGTCGCTGGTGGTCATCATGGGCCCCTGTCTTGGCGTGGGCCCATGATGGCTTCGGTTTCCCCCTCTGTTTCCCCCTCGGCTGGTTTTCCCCCTGCGGTTTCCCCTGGGACAGGGGCCTGTTGGGCGGTGAGCTAGGGCCATGAACGAGGACCGGGCGGCCGGACGGGGCCGCAAGAGGTGGATTCGTGTCGGCGCCCGGGTGTTCGACACCAGTTCGGGCCGGATCGGCGTGGTGCTGATATTCCGCGACGGGGACGGTGAGACCACGACGGGCGAGATCGTGACGCCGGATGCGGAGTGGACGGTCCTGCGGCCGGAGTGCGAAGGCACCCCGCTGGGGGCCCAGCCGTGGCGGGCCCGGACCGACGACATCGGTCTCGTCACGGAGCGGAGGCCGGACGCGTGATCGGCGACCAGGTGGCTGGGCTGCTGCTGGTCGTCGCGAACGCGTGCGGGCTGGGCCTGGTCGGCGAGATCGCCCACTGGGAGGTGACCGCCGCAGCTGGTGTCGAGCGGGCTGACGAGGAGGCCGTCGAGGACGTGCCAGCCGAGGAGCCAGTCGTGCGGGCCTGCCGGTGCGGGGCGCGCACCGCCCTTTAAAGACTGCCGTTCCGCCCATGTCCAAGCGTTCCCCCTGTCGGGCGTGGGCGTGGGAGGGGTGGCGCACGATCCCGGGCCGGTTGGTCTGCTCACCGACCAGCACCCCCACGGTGGGGGTGTCCAAGCAGGCAGGCCACCGGCCCGGGGCGCCGGCGGGGTATCGGGGCGGAGGCTCTCGAATGCCAGCCGCACCCAACGTTTATGGAGCAGAGCCGACTCTCCGCTGAATGCTCGTTCTCTTCTGGCGCTTCCCGCACTGTGGACCGTCTCTGAAGCCCGTTGCCGGGCCGGTCCCGTGGTACGGAACGAGGCGCACGACTCCGGTTCTCGCGACTACGTGCGACTCAACATCGGTTCCGGTGGCGCAGAGGGAGCCTCTTGAGTCGTGATCGCTCTGCGCGGCCCACCAGACGTGGGGAGTGGCGGACGTGAGTCAGTACGGGCGGCGTGCGGAGCAGCACTGGGCAGAGTTCCAGCCGAACCTACGAGGAAACGTTTCACCGGATGAGGGGAGGTGGTTGAAGTGCTCGACGGCGGGTCTGGGGTGATCACAACTGCTGCCCTCGGCGGGGCGGCGCGCGCTGCCATCGCGGCGAATCAGCCGGTCCGGGATCCCCTGGTGGACGGTGGCACAGCGGGCCGAGAGGCGCGAATACCCGGAGTCACCCGTTCGGATGAATCGTACGCACGTCGCAAGGATGTACCGCGCGGTGCGCGGGAGGATGACGGCGCTCCGCGTCGCGGAGCCCTCCGTGCTGGCGGCCCTCGGCCGCGCCGGACTTCGGATCTCCCTCTGACCACCGAGCAGGTCGCGCAGCGGCTCGGCTACAGCGAAGTGGCTGTGCGCCGCTGGATTCGTGAGGGCAAGCTCCTGGGCGAGCGCAGCGGCGCCAAGGGGAGTCCGCTCCGAGTCCGTGAGTCGGAGGTCGAGCGGTGGCAGCGCGCCCGCCGGACCCGGCCCGTCGATGCTGGTCCGACTCGGGGTGCCGGCCACGCGACGGAAGGACACCTCGCGATGTCCGGGTACGTCTGGGTGGACGTGAGCGACGCATGGCACTTGGCGCCGCGCAACGTGAAGCCCGACTCGATGTTCTGCAAGGAGCACTCCAAGCGCGGCGTCAAGCTGTACTGCTCGGCGAGCCACGGCAAGGGCAAGCAGTGGTGGGTGCGGTGCCGGACGAACCCCAAGGAGGCCGCCAAGAGCCGAGGGTTCTACGAGACTGATACCGAGGCGCAGAACGTCGCCGCGGAGCTGCGCAAGGAGCTGACGAAGGGGTCGCACGCCGACCCCGACCGGGGAAAGATCACGGTCTCCGAGTGGGTCGATATGTGGTGGAAGACGAAGAAGGCCCTGGACCCCCACACCAGGGAGAACTACGAGAGCTACCTACGCGCGCACATCCTGCCCGGGCTGGGACACGTAAGTCTGGATGCCCTGCTTCCCCTGACGGTCGAGCAGTGGGTGGGTGAGCTGCCTCTCGAACCTTCCTCTGCGGGCACGGTGTTCTCGCTGCTCTCCGCGATCCTGGAGAAGGCCTTCGTGAACGACTTGATGCGGCGGAACCCGTGCAAATTGATCAAGCTCTCCGAGCTGCTCGGGAAGGGGCGCCGGAAGCGGAAGGTCTGGTCGGACGAACGTGTGACGGCGATGATCCGGACAGTGCCCGAGCGCTACAAGCTCGCGGCGCTCGTGCCGGCGGCGGCGGGCCTGCGCCAGGCGGAGGTGTTCGGCCTCGCGGTCGAAGACCTGGACCCGGACGCGGGGGTGATCCACGTCCGGCGCCAGCTCAAGCTCGTCGGCGGGAAGCTGTACTTCGGGCTCCTCAAGGCCAAGGGCAAGCACGACGACGAGGACGACCTGGAGCGCGATGTGCCGCTGCACCCGGAGCTGCACCGGGCGATCCGCGAACACATGCACCGGTACCCGCCGGTTCGGGTGACGCTGCCGAACGAGGACCCCGAAGGGGAGCCGGTCACGGTGTCGCTGATCCTCACGAACGAGAAGTCGCAGCCAGTCCGCCGGAAGACCTTCAACGAGAAGGTGTGGCGAGTTGCGCTGGAGCTGCTGGGGATCATCCCGCCCCGGAAGGAGGGTGCCAGGACCCCCAGGGCGGCCCGGGAGCACGGCATGCACGCCGTGCGGCACTGGTGGGCTTCGGTGATGCTGGAGCTCGGTGCCACCATCCCCCAGGTGGCCGAGTGGCTCGGTCACCGCGATGAGGCCTTCACACTGCGGACCTACCTGCATGCCACCAAGCGAGCTGGGCAGCGTAACCGGAAGGACTATGACCGGGAGTTGACCGCGCTGGTGGCGGCGGTCTACGGTCCCGCCACACCGGGTAAGCAGGGTACGGTACCCTCGCCTCGGAATGATCGAGACGGACTGACACAGGAGGTGTGCGCGGCATGAACGGACTGACGGTCTACGGCGGTTGCACCGCCCTGGTTAACGACGCGATTGTGTCGGCACTGTGTCAGCCGATGGGCGAAGAGGCCCGTTTGTGCAGGTCAGCGGAGTGTGGGATTACTCGTCGGTGAAGTAGTCCCAGTTGAAGACGTTCCCGTGCAGGTCGGTGGTCCCCATCACGGTGAACGCGTACGTCCGCGGCCCCGGCCTCCTCGCGTCCGGCTGCGCGGCGGCGGCAGCGGCCGGGGTGCTCGTGGCCCCCGCCAGGGCCGCGGCCGCCCCCGTCGCGGCCGTGGTCCCTATGAAAGTCCTGCGGTCGAACGCCATGTCATCTCCCTTATGAGGCCTGGACAACGCGCGTAGATTCTGGCCCACCGGAAACAGGCCGCGACACCCCCGTCAGGTTTCGATCCGGTGACCACACCCGAACGGGCGACAGTGCGAGAGTGAATCCATGACCCAGGACGCATCGCACCAGCCCTACGGCACCCCCGAAGTACCCCGCGTCGCCGTCCGCGGCGAGGCCCGCCTCGAAGTCGACCCCGAGATCGCCCGCATCGGCATCACCGTCAGCGCCCGCGGCACCGACCGCCGCACCGCCCTGGAAGACCTGACCCGGCGCAACGGCGCCGTCCTCGACCTCGTCAAGAGCTACGGCGACAGCGTCGAGAAGCTCGAAACCGGCGCCCTCTCCATCACCCCCGAACTCACCCGTCACGGCCGCGCCGAACGCGTTCGCGCTTACCACGGGCGCGTCCACATCACCGCCGAGATCGGGGACTTCGCCGACCTCGGCGAACTCACCACCCGCCTCGCCGACCTGGAGCTCACTCAGGTCGACGGCCCCTGGTGGGCCCTGCGCCCCACCTCACCGGCCCACGGCGAAGCCCGCCGCCAGGCCGTGCTCGAAGCCGTCCAGCGCGCCCGGGAGTACGCCGAAGCCCTCGGCGCCCGCCTCGCCGCCCTCGTCGAACTCGCCGACCTCGGAGCCGAGAACGCAGCCCCCTTCGCACAGGCTCCGGGAGGTGCCGGTATGCGCACCATGGCCTTCAGCACCACCGAGGACTCCGGTCCTCCGCCGCTCGACCTTGAACCCCAGCGTCAGACCGTCTACGCCCAGGTGAACGCCCGCTTCACCATGACCCCGCCGCACCTCTGAGACACGCGCCGAAAGGGCCCCGGGGGGTGCTCATCGGAGCACCCCCTCGCACATTCAACAGTTGTCAACAACCTTTCGCTTAAAGGTTGTTGAGAGGACACCTGGAAGCGATGACCTACCCGTTGGTAGGGGAATAGGCTCGCCTTATGCGCCGAGCGAAAATCGTATGTACCCTGGGCCCCGCCACCGACTCGTACGACCAGATCAAAGCACTGGTCGAAGCCGGAATGGACATCGCCCGACTCAACCTCAGCCACGGCACCTACGCCGAGCACGAGGAGCGCTACCAGCGCGTGCGCAAGGCCTCCGACGAGACCGGCCGGAGCGTCGGCATCCTCGCCGACCTTCAAGGCCCGAAGATCCGCCTCGGCCGCTTCCGCGAAGGACCCGTACTCCTTGAACGCGGCGACGCGTTCACCATCACCGTCGAAGACCGCGAAGGCGACCGCCACACCTGCGGCACCACCTACCAGGGGCTCGCCGCGGACGTCACCACCGGCGAGCGCATCCTCGTCGACGACGGCCGCGTCACCCTCGAAGTCACCGCCGTCGAAGGCCCCCACGTCCACACGCGCGTCATCGAGGGGGGCATGGTCTCCGACCACAAGGGCCTCAACCTCCCCGGCGTCGCCGTCTCCGTCCCCGCCCTCTCCGACAAGGACATCGAAGACCTCCGCTGGGCCCTGCGCACCGGTGCCGACGTCATCGCCCTCTCCTTCGTCCGCAGCGGCCGCGACATCGACGACGTCCACCGCGTCATGGACGAGGAGGGCCGCCGCCTTCCCGTGATCGCCAAGATCGAAAAGCCCCAGGCGGTCGACAGCATCGACGACATCGTGGCCGCCTTCGACGGCATCATGGTCGCCCGCGGCGACCTCGGTGTCGAAATGCCCCTGGAGCAGGTCCCGATCGTCCAGAAGCGCGCCATCAAACTCGCCAAGCGCAACGCCAAGCCCGTCATCGTCGCGACCCAGATGCTCGACTCGATGATCGACAACTCTCGGCCCACCCGTGCCGAGGCCTCCGACGTCGCCAACGCCGTCATCGACGGCACCGACGCCGTCATGCTCTCCGGGGAGACAAGCGTCGGCAAATACCCCGTCGAGACCGTCCGCACCATGTCCCGCATCGTCGCGGCCGCCGAGGAGGACATCCTCACCAAGGGCCTCCCTCCCCTCACCGAACGCAACAAGCCGCGAACCCAGGGCGGAGCAGTCGCCCGCGCGGCCGCCGAAATGGGCGACTTCCTCGACGCGAAGTTCCTCGTCGCCTTCACCCAGAGCGGCGACACCGTCCGACGGCTCTCCCGCTACCGCTCACCCATCCCCCTCCTCGCCTTCACTCCCGACCCGGCCACCCGCTCCCAACTGAACCTCACCTGGGGCGTCGAAACCTTCCTCGGCCCCCACGTCGGCTCCACCGACGCCATGGTCGCGCAGGTCGAAGAGGAACTCCTGCGCATCGGCCGCTGCGTCACCGGCGACGTCGTCGTCATCACCGCCGGCTCGCCCCCCGGCGTCAGCGGCTCCACCAACCTCGTCCGCGTCCACCGCATCGGCGACGCCGTCCGCTGACCACCCACCGCTCGACACCCGTTACCGCGCGGCACACCCGCACCGCGCCGGACACCCCGGTGCGGTGCGGACCGCCACCCCGACCGCGGGGCCGCTCGGTACCAACGCCCGTCGCGACACAGGCCGTTCGTCCCCGGCCTGTGACCTGCAAACGGACGAAAAGGGCTGGCGACAGGTCCCGCGGCCGAGTAGGAAAGGCGCCATGCGCACCTCCCTACGCACCTTCGTCCGCACCACGCTCGACCTCGGCGACGCCGTACTCCACCCATGGGGCCGCGAGCCCGCGGGACCGGATCTCCTGGACGGCCTCGTCGCCGCTGCGGCGGACCCCGCGATCGCCCTCTGGAACCCCCTCCCCACAGCCGACCACCAGGCCGCCCGCACCTGGCTCGAAGCCCGCGAGGACGGCTGGGACCGCGGCGCGGGCGCCGCCTTCGCCGCCCTGGACGCCACCGAAGGAGCCCTGCTCGGCGCCATAGGCCTCCGCTGGGTCGACCGGGCCGACGGCCTCGCCAGCATCGGCTACTGGCTCCTGCCGGACGCTCGCGGCCGCGGCCTCGCCGCCCGGGCCACCCGGGCCGTCACCACCTGGGGCTTCTACACCGCCGACGCCCGCCGGATCGAGCTCGCCCACGCTGCCGGCAACGACGCCTCCTGCCGCGTGGCCCAGCGCTGCGGCTACCTCCCCGAAGGGGTCCTGCGCGAGTCCCATCTCTTCGGTGATGGCCGCCACCACGACGAACACCTCCACGCCCGCCTCGCCGGCGACCCCGAACCGTGATCAACCGGCTGTCCGCCGCCCCGTCCGCCCCCGGCCACCGCCCCGGAGCGGCGCTCACGTACCGGGCCGCCCCGGAGGCCGCGCCCGCGACCCGCACGGCCTTCCGGCCGGAACGGTGCGTGCACAGGGGTGGCTGTGAGCAACAAAAAGCGGACGTTCACACGAAAGGTGAACGTCCGCTTTTCGGACATGTACCGGGTGCGGGATTCGAACCCGCACGTCCTTTCGGACAGATGTGTTTGAGACATCAGCGTCTGCCATTCCGCCAACCCGGCTAGGTCGCTGGTCGGAGTGTACCGGGTGACCATCGTGCCTTGCAGCTAGGTAGGCTCATCCAAGCAGCAGAGCCAGGCAAAGAGGAGCCCCCGTGACCGCCGAGCACGAGTCGACGCCCACGCCCGACGCCGACCAGTCGCACGTTCCGCCGCTGACGACCCGGGTCGTCATCGCGGAGGACGAGGCGCTCATCCGTCTCGACCTCAAAGAAATGCTCGAAGAAGAGGGCTACTCCGTCGTCGGCGAGGCCGGCGACGGGCAGACGGCCGTCGAGCTCGCCCGCGAGCACCGGCCCGACCTGGTCATCCTCGACGTGAAGATGCCCGTCCTGGACGGCATCTCCGCGGCGGAGAAGATCGCGCAGGAGTCCATCGCCCCCGTCCTGATGCTGACGGCGTTCTCGCAGCGGGACCTCGTCGAGCGGGCCCGGGACGCCGGTGCCATGGCGTACCTCGTGAAGCCGTTCAGCAAGAGCGACGTGGTGCCGGCCATCGAGATGGCCGTGTCCCGGTTCGCCGAGCTGCGTGCGCTGGAGAAGGAGGTCGCGGACCTCTCCCAGCGGCTGGAGACCCGCAAGCTGGTCGACCGTGCGAAGAGCATCCTGCAGACGCAGTACGGGCTGACCGAGCCCGCTGCCTTCCGCTGGATCCAGAAGTCCTCCATGGACCGCCGGATGTCGATGCAGCAGGTCGCCGAGGTCGTCATCGAGGACGCCGAGGCGAAGAAGAAGGAGAGCGGCGGGAAGTAGCCCGCCCCGCCCGGACATGCGTGAGGCCCGCCTCCCCCGAGGGAGGCGGGCCTCACACGTCCGGTCAGTCCTCGCCGAGGTAGGCCTTGCGGACGTCCTCGTTGTGAAGGAGGTCCTGGCCGGTGCCGGAGAGGACGATCTTGCCGATCTCCATGACGTGCGCCTGGTCGGCGAGGGAGAGCGCCGCCTGGGCGTTCTGCTCGACGAGCAGGATCGTCATGCCCGAGGCCTTGAGCTCGGAGATGGTCGACATGATCTTCTGCATCATCAGCGGAGAGAGGCCCATGGAGGGCTCGTCCAGCATGAGGAGCTTCGGCTGGCACATGAGCGCACGGCCCATGGCGAGCATCTGCTGCTCACCGCCCGAGAGGGTGCCGGCGGCCTGCTTGCGGCGCTCTCCCAGGATGGGGAAGAGGTCGTAGGCGCGCTGGATGTCCTTCTCGATGCCGTCCTTGTCATTGCGCAGGAAGGCGCCGAGCTGGAGGTTCTCCTCGATCGTCAGACGCGGGAAGATGTGGCGGCCCTCGGGGGAGTGCGCCAGCTTCAGGGCGACGATCTTGTGGGCGGGGACACCGACGAGGGGCTGGCCGTCGAAGGTGACGCTGCCCGCGGTGGGCTTCAGGAGCCCGGAGAGGGTGCGCAGGGTGGTCGTCTTGCCGGCGCCGTTGGTGCCGACGAGGCAGACGATCTCGCCCTCGTTGACCTCGAAGGAGATTCCCTTGACGGCTTCGATCTTGCCGTAGGCGACCTTGAGGTCCTCGACCTTGAGCAGTGCGGTCACTTGGCCTCTCCTTCCGTGGTGCTGGTGGTGCTGGTGGTGCTGTCCGCGCCCGCGTCCGGGGCGGCGGGGGCTCCGGTGTCCGAGTCGGCCGCAGGGGCCTCGTCGTCCGCGGCGTCCGCCTCGGCGTCGGCGTCGGCCGCGACCCGGGTCTCCGGCTCGGTGTCGGCCTCAGGCTCGGCGTCAGTCGTGGCCTCGGGCTCGGCGTCAGCCTCAGCCTCAGCCTCAGCCTCCGGCTCGGCGTCAGCCTCGGGTTCGGCGTCAGCCTCGGCCTCGGGCTGCTCGGCCGCCGCTTCGGCTGCGGCCTCCGAGGCGGCTCCCGCGTGGGACTCCGCAGCCTCGACCTCGGCGATCTCGGCCGCTCCCGGCTCGCCCTCGAAGGGGGTGCCGAGGTAGGCCGCGATGACGCGCTCGTCGCCCTGGACCTCGGAGGCGGTGCCTTCGATGAGCTTCTCGCCCTGGACGAGACAGGCGACGCGGTCGCACAGGTTGAAGATGAAGCGCATGTCGTGCTCGATCACGAGTACGGCGATGCCCATGTCCCGGATCGCGAAGATGAGCTCCTCGGCGGTGCGGGTCTCCTGCGGGTTCATGCCGGCGGTGGGCTCGTCCAGCAGGATGAGGCCGGGGTCGCTGGCGAGGGCCCGGGCGATCTCCAGCTTGCGCTGCTCGCCGTAGGGGAGGTTCTTCGCGAGGTGGTCGGCCTTGTGCTCCAGGCCGATGAACTCGAGGAGTTCCATGGCGCGTGCCTCGCTGGCGGCTTCGGCCTTCTTGAAGCCGGGGCCGCGCAGCAGGGCGGACCAGAGGCCTTCCTTCGTGCGGGTGTGGCGTCCGACGAGGACGTTCTCCATCACCGTCATGTTGTGGAAGAGCCGGATGTTCTGGAAGGTGCGGGCGATGCCGGCCTCGGTGACCCGGTGGGGCTTGGGCGGGAGGACCTTGCCCTTGTAGCTGACCGAGCCCTCGGTGGGCACGTACAGACCGGTGAGGCAGTTGAAGAAGGTGGTCTTGCCGGCGCCGTTGGGGCCGATGAGTCCGACGATCTCGCCCGCGTTGACCTGGAGGTCGACGCCCTTGACGGCGGTGAGGCCGCCGAAGCGCATGGTGACGCCCTTGGCTTCGAGAACCGTGGTCTTCGTCTTGGTGGTGGTGTCCGTGGTGGTCGTCATGGCGTTCACGCCCCCGCCTTGGCGGTGGCCAGGTCCTGGGGGGCCTGGTCAGCGGTGTCTTCGTGGAACTCGAGCTGCGCACGCTTGTTGGCGATGAGGCCTTCGGGGCGGAAGCGCATGAGCAGGATGAGGGCGATGCCGAAGGCGAGGAGCTGGTAGTCCTGGAGGAAGGCCAGCTTCGCCGGGATCAGGAAGAGGAGTGCGGCGCCGAGGATGGGGCCGCGGATGGTGCCCATGCCGCCGAGGATGACGGCGGCGAGGAGGAACGCGGAGTTCGGCGGGACGGGCCCGGCGAAGACGTAGTTCTCGGGGACGACCGTGGTGTTGACGTGCGCCTGGACGGTGCCGGCGAGGCCCGCGAGGGTGGCGCCGAGGGCGAAGGCGATGAGCTTGACCTTGAAGCCGTTGATGCCCATGGCTTCGGCGGCGGTCTCGTCCTCGCGGATGGCGACCCAGGCGCGGCCGATGCGGCTGTTGCCGGCGCGGGCGAAGACCACGACGACCAGGGCCATCACCAGCAGCATCAGGAAGTAGTAGTTGGCGTAGGCGCCGAGTTCGATGCCGGCGACGGTGTGGGACTCGCCGAAGTTCCACCCGAAGAGTTCCAGGTGGGGGACGTTCGGGATGCCGTTGGGACCGTTGGTGATGTCCGGGCCGGAGGTGCCGTCGAGGTTGCCCATGGCGATGCGGAAGATCTCTCCGAAGCCGAGGGTGACGATGGCGAGGTAGTCGCCGCGCAGGCGGAGGGTCGGCGCACCGATGACCACGCCGAACACGAGCGAGACGAGGGCGCCCACGATGACCGCCGCCCAGAAGGGGAGGTGGATGCCGAAGGCGGACGCGGTGCTGCCGGAGACCAGGGCCGCGGCGTAGGCGCCGACACCGAGGAAGGCGACGTATCCGAGGTCGAGGAGGCCGGCGAGGCCGACGACGATGTTGAGGCCGAGGGCGACGGTCGCGAAGATCAGGATGTTGACCGCGATCAGCGTGTAGGTGTCGCCGCTCTGCTGGATGAACGGGAAGGCGATGGCCGCGGCCGCGGTGCCGAGGAGGGTGACCTGGCGGTTCTTCGCGGTGAGGACCGAGAACCGGGCGAGGAGGCCCGACTTGTTCAGGGCGAGGGCCGCGAGGCCGACCGTGATCAGGTAGGCGACGAAGAGCTGCGGTTCCTTGTCATCGGTGTCGATGCCGAAGGTGATGACGAAGAGGCCGAGGGCGAAGACACCGGTGATGACGAGGATCTCGGCCCAGGAGGGGAGCTCCTTGCCGGGGGCGGCCTTGCGGCTGTCGTCGGGGAGCTTGTGCGCGGCGAGGGCCGGGACGAGCGAGCCGACGAGGGCGACGTAGGCGCCGGGTTCGAGGTTGATCACGCCGCCGAGGACGACGGTGATGGCGAGGACCGTGAACCAGGTGGCGGCCAGGTTGCCGAGAGCCAGGAACCAGATGGCCTTGCGGGAGCCGGCGGGGGTGAGCCAGGCGAAGCCCTTGACGCCGAGCGCGGAGAGCGCGTGGACGAGGGTGAGGGCCGCACCGGCGAGGGTGACGTACTGGAGGCCGGCGGGGCTGCCGTAGAAGGTGAGGTCGCCGGGGAATTCGTCGGTCCAGGTCCAGGCGAGGAAGGCGCTGAGGATGGTGAGGAGGCTGCCGCCGACGATCGCGTAGGGGAGCGCGGCCGGTGCGGGTGCCGCCTTCGCGGCCTGCGTCGGTGCCTGCGTCTGCGGGGTGGTGTTGGTGGTCATGGTTCTCACGCCCGATCCGTGACGCGCTGGCCGAGCAGGCCCTGGGGCCGCACGAGCAGGACGACGATGAGGAGTACGAAGGCCCAGACGTTGGACCAGGCTCCGCCGCCGAGCTGCTGCATGCCGGGGATCTCTTCGATGTAGGCGATCGAGAGGGCTTCGGCGAGTCCGAGGACGACACCGCCGACCATGGCTCCGTAGATGTTGCCGATGCCGCCGAGGACGGCCGCGGTGAAGGCCTTCAGACCGAGGATGAAGCCCATCTCGAAGTTGATCTGGCCCTTGTCGAGGCCGTAGGCGACGGCGGCGACGGCGGCGAACGCGGCACCGATGGCGAAGGCCATGACGATGATGCGGTCGGTGTTGATGCCCATCAGCTTCGCGGTGTCCGGGTCCTGCGCGGTGGCCTGCATGGCGCGGCCGCTGCGGCTCTTGCGGACGAAGACGCCGAGGGCGAGCATGCACAGCGGGGCGAGGATGAGGACGAAGAGGTCCGCACGCTGGATCGCGAGGCTGTCGGAGATCTTGAAGGACGGGCCGCTGAACTCGGGGAAGCTGACAGCCTTCTTGGCGTCCGGGTAGAACTGCCAGACGAGCTGCTGGAGCGCGATCGAGAGGCCGATTGCGGTGATGAGGGGTGCGAGCCGGGGGGCGCCGCGCAAGGGGCGGTAGGCGAAGCGCTCGGCTGCGCAGGCCACGGCGACGGAGCAGAGGGCGCCGCCGACGATCATGACTGGTATCGCGATCAGCAGGGTGGTGCCGGTCGGGAGGATGGTGTAGGCGGTGAGCGCGCCGAAGCCACCGATCATGAAGATCTCGCCGTGGGCGAAGTTGATGAGCTGGACGATGCCGTAGACCATGGTGTACCCGATGGCGATGAGGCCATAGAGAGCACCGAGGGCCAGGCCGTTGGCCAGCTGTTGCGGCAGTTCGTGCACCGCAGGGCCTCCGATGAGCGTGTCGGATATGACTCCGCGCGAGGGCACTGTTTGCGCCCTCGCGCGGCGTTGGTTCAGGTGTTGCGGGTCATGCCTGGTGCTGCGGGCTTACTGGTTGAAGGTGTCGCTCTTGACGTCGATCCACTTGCCGCCCTCGACCTTGTAGACCGTGAGCTGCTTGTTGGTGGTGTCGCCGTACTCGTCGAAGGCGACCTTGCCGGTCACGCCCTCGAAGGAGACCTTGCCGAGAGCCTCGACGACCTTGGCGCGGGCGTCGTCGGGGAGCTTGCCGCTGTTGGCGGCCACGACGGCCTTGACGGCCTGGATGACGGCCCAGCCGGCGTCGTAGGAGTAGCCACCGTAGGCGGCGTACGGGTCCTTGTAGCCCTCGGCCTTGTAGTCCTCGATGAACTTCTTGGCGGTGTCCAGCTTCTCGACCGGGTAGCCGATGGAGGTGGAGAGGTCGCCTTCGTTCGGCTCGCCGGAGGCGCTGATGAACGCCGGGTCCTGGATGCCGTCGCCGCCCATGAGCGGGACGTTGGCGCCGGTCTTCTTGATCTGGTCGGCGAGCAGGCCGCCCTCGGGGTACTGGCCGCCGAAGTAGACGGAGTCGGCGCCGGAGGACTTGACCTTGTCGGCGGTGGAGGAGAAGTCGGTCTCCTTCACGGTGACGTGGTCGGTGCCGACGACCTCGCCGCCGAGCTTCTTGAACTCGTCGGAGAAGATGGCGGCCAGACCGGCGCCGTAGGTCTGCTTGTCGTCGACGACGAAGACCTTCTTCTTGCCGGCGTCCTTGAAGAGGTACTGGGCGGCGAACTTGCCCTGGACCACGTCGGTGGCGGCGGTGCGGAAGTAGGTGTCGAAGGGGCGCTTGAACTCGCCCTTGCCCCAGTTGTCGCCCTGGCTGAGCGCGGGGTTGGTGTTGGCCGGGGAGACCTGCGCCAGCTTGGCGGAGGCGAATACGCCCTGCATCTGCTGTGCGACGCCGGAGTTCAGGGGGCCGACGACGCCGAGGACCTCCTTGTTGCCGACGAGCTTGGTGGCGTTGGCCTGGCCGGAGGCCGGGACGGCCTGGTCGTCGAGGGCCTCGACCTTGAACTCGATGCCCGGGACCTCGTTGTTCTTGTTGGCCGTCTTGGCCGCGAGGTCGACGGAGTTCTTGATGCCCTGACCGAGAGCGGAGAGGGATCCGGTGAGCGGGGCGTCGACGCCGATGACGACGACGGTCTTCTTGCCGCCGCTGTTGTCCTTGGAGCCTCCGTCGCGCGATCCGCAAGCGGTGAGGGTCAGTGCTCCCGTGGTGATCACGGTGGTGAGGATGAGCAAAGAACGGTGTCGCACGATTCTTCCTTTCCCTGGCGCAGCCCTCTGTCGAGGTGCCGTTGGGTCGCCGGGCCGCACTGGAGAGGTCCACGGCCGTGCTGATTCGCGCCCTGCGGCGCGGTGACTGGCCGTGACTCTAGGGCCGAGGTGGCGAGCACCGGGAGGCGGGAAAGGAGGATGTGACGCTCTTGTTATGCCAAGGCCAAGAATGTGTGGCGGGAGTTTCAACAAACCGGACATTTAGGTGCCCCTGAGATCGTCCGCATCGTGAGAAATCGCAGTTCTTCTAAGGGGCTTGAGGGCTTCATGCTCCTGTCTTTGATCAAATTGAGCCGAATGTGGCTGCGCGTACCCGGGAGAATCCTCCGGGTGGCCATTCCCAGGGGAAAAGGCGGATTCGAGCCGTCCTGGGCATTACGTAGAGTGACGATCTCCGTGTTGCGCGGAAGCCGTGAATGATCTTGGCTTGTCGGCGGAAAGGCCTCTCACCTGCGATTCATTCGGGAGAGGGGATCTGCCCGGAAGGCGGACAGCATGCACGGAATGCGGTGACGGCGGTCACATCGGGGGGCGCCAGTTCTCCGAACTCTCCGTCGCGCCGCCCTGGGCGGCGCAGCGCCGTGCGACGAACCGGTCGATCAGCTCAAGTGCCTTGTCCTGTCCGGCAGTTCGCTCCTCCGCGCGCCCGGCGGCCACTGCGTCCTCGTGGATCGCGTACTGGGCGTTGGACAGCCCCTTCTGCTCCCAGTCGAGGCCGGACCACTGCGTGCCCAGCAGGGTTTCCTTCGCCCAGTAGGACACCAGGCTCGTGCACACCTGTACGGGGGAGGCGGGAGTGGGGGCGGAGCGGCTCACGGAGCCCGCCGCGGAGGGTGGTGCGGAGGATGAACATCCGGCCAGGGCGAGCGCCGCGAGCAGGGTGTGGGCGGCGTACCGGGCCGTGCGTGGCATGGTCCCCATGGGGGGACGGTAGGCGGTGACCGCCGGTGAGACAACGGATGTCACCGCGAAGCGTGCGGATTGGCGGATTCCGGGCGGTTGCGGAGCCGGGGTGCCCACCCCGGCTCCGCTGCTCGGGGGTGCGGCCGGATCAGGCCTGTGCGTGGGCCTCGGCGCCGCCGGCGACCTGGTCGACCTCGCGCAGCAGGCAGGTCAGGCGGGCGGTGCAGATCCGCTTGTCCTGCTCGTCGGTGATGACGATCTCGAAGGTGGTGGTGGACCGGCCGCGGTGGACCGGGGTGGCAACGCCGGTCACGATGCCGCTGCGGGCGCCCCGGTGGTGGGTGCAGTTGAGGTCCACGCCGACGGCGATCTTGCTGATGCCGCCGTGCATCATGGCGCCGATCGAGCCGAGGGTCTCGGCCAGCACGGCGGAGGCCCCGCCGTGCAGCAGTCCGTAGGGCTGGGTGTTGCCCTTGACGGGCATGGTGCCGACGACGCGGTCGGCCGAGGCCTCCAGGATGCGGAGGTCCATGCGCTCACCGAGGTCTCCGGCCGAGAACAGCGCGGGCAGGTCGACCCCCAGGGCCGCGTACTCGTCGAGGACCTCCTGCGGGAACTTCACTGCGTGCTGCTCGCCCATGGCCAGGCTCCGTTCGTCAACGCTCGTTAACCATCAATTCCTGAGGTCGTTCTATCAGGCCGGTTCGAAGCGCACGACGACGGACTTGCTGGCCGGGGTATTGCTGGTGTCCGCGGTCGAGTCGAGCGGGACCAGCACGTTCGTCTCGGGGTAGTACGCCGCGGCGCAGCCCCGGGCGGTCGGGTAGTGCACGACGCGGAAGCCGGGCGCGCGCCGTTCCACGCCGTCCTGCCACTCGCTCACCAGGTCGGTGTACGAGCCGTCGGCCAGGCCCAGCTCCGCCGCGTCGGCGGGGTTGACCATGACGACGCGGCGGCCGCCGGTGATGCCGCGGTAGCGGTCGTCGAGGCCGTAGATGGTGGTGTTGTACTGGTCGTGGCTGCGCAGGGTCTGCAGCAGTAGCCGGCCCGGCGGGACCTGCGGGTACTCGACGGGCGCCGCGGTGAAGTTCGCCCTGCCCGTCCTGGTGGGGAAGCGACGCTCGTCGCGCGGGGCGTGCGGGAGGCGGAAGCCCTCGGGCCGGGCGGCGCGGGCGTTGAAGTCCTCGAAGCCGGGCACCACGCGGGCGATCCGGTCGCGGATGGCGCCGTAGTCGCGCTCGAACTCCTCCCACGGGGTGGCGGAGGCGGAGCCGAGGACGGCGCGGGCCATCCGGGCCACGATGGCCGGCTCGGAGAGCAGCTGCGGGGAGGCGGGGGCCAGGTTGCCGCGCGAGGCGTGGACCATGCCCATGGAGTCCTCCACGGTGACGAACTGCCTGCCGGAGGCCTGGACGTCCTTGTCGGTGCGGCCGAGGGTGGGCAGGATCAGCGCGCGCCGGCCGGTGACCGCATGGGAGCGGTTGAGCTTGGTGGAGACATGGACGGTCAGGGCGGTGCGGCGGATCGCGGCCTCGGTGACCTCGGTGTCGGGGGTGGCGCCGACGAAGTTGCCGCCCATGGCGAAGAGGACCTTGGCGGTGCCGTCGCGCATCGCCCGGATGGAGCGGACCACGTCGTAGCCGTGGCCGCGCGGCGAGGTGATGCCGAATTCCTTGTCGAGGGCGTCGAGGAAGGCGGGTGCGGGCCGCTCGAAGATGCCCATGGTGCGGTCGCCCTGGACGTTGGAGTGGCCGCGGACGGGGCAGACGCCGGCGCCGGGGCGGCCGATGTCGCCGCGCAGCAGGAGGAGGTTGACGACCTCGCGGATGGTGGCGACGGCGTGCTTGTGCTGGGTGAGGCCCATCGCCCAGCAGACGATCGTGCGCTTCGAGGCCAGGACCATGGCCAGCGCGCGCTCGATCTGGGGCCGGGTCAGGCCGGTGGCCGCGAGGGTCTCGTCCCAGTCCGCTTCCTTCGCGGCGGCCACGAGGTCCTCGTAGCCGTGGGTGTGCTCGCGGATGAACGCCTCGTCGGTCGCCCCCTCGGTCTCGATGACGAGCTTGTTCAGGAGGCGGAAGAGGGCCTGGTCACCGCCGATGCGGATCTGCAGGAAGAGATCGTTGAGGGCCGTGCCCCTGAGCATGCCGAGGGGGGTCTGCGGGTTCTTGAACCGCTCCAGACCGGCCTCGGGCAGCGGGTTCACCGAGATGATCTTCGCGCCGGCGGCCTTGGCCCGTTCCAGTGCGGAGAGCATGCGCGGGTGGTTGGTGCCCGGGTTCTGCCCGGCGACGATGATCAGCTCGGCCTGGTGGAGGTCTTCGAGGGTGACGCTTCCCTTGCCGATCCCGATGGTCTCGGTCAGCGCCGAGCCCGAGGACTCGTGGCACATGTTGGAGCAGTCGGGCAGGTTGTTGGTGCCGAACTCGCGGGCGAAGAGCTGGAAGAGGAACGCGGCCTCGTTGCTGGTGCGGCCCGAGGTGTAGAAGAGGGCCTCGTCGGGGGAGCCGAGCGCGGTCAGCTCCTCGGCGATGACCTCGAAGGCGCGCTCCCAGCTGATCGCCTCGTAGCGGTCGCCGCCCTCGGGCAGGTACATCGGCTGGGTGATGCGGCCCTGCTGGCCCAGCCAGTAGCCGGAACGGCCGGCCAGGTCGCTCAGGGGGTGCGCGGCGAAGAAGGCGGGGGTGACCCGGCGCAGGGTGGCCTCCTCCGCGACGGCCTTGGCGCCGTTCTCGCAGAACTCGGCCGTGTGCCGCTTGTCGCCCTCGGGCCAGGCGCAGCCGGGGCAGTCGAAGCCGTCCTTCTGGTTGACCTTGAGGAGGGTGCGGGCGGTGCGGGCCAGGCCCATCTGCTGCTGCGCGATCCGCAGGGTGTGGCCGATCGCCGGAAGGCCGGCCGCCGCGTGCTTGGGCGGTGTGACCTGCGGTGCGTCCTGTACCGGATCACCTGTGGGCGGCTTGGTCGCCATCGCGCTCCCCTTCGAGCGTTCGTACGGGCGCAGCACGGGTGGCCGCGTGCTTCGATCCTTGCACGACCCACGGGTATCGGGGGAGGGCGGTCCGGTGTTCGCGGCGCCCGGGCCGGTGCGCCGGGGGCGTCCGCCGGGGCCGGTGCGCCCGGGGGGACGACGGGCCGGAATTGTCGGTGGGGGCGCCTAGGATCGGGGACGTGGCAGATTCAGCATCGAAGAAGACGGACCAGACGACCGCAGCGGACCGCCCCCGCCTGATGCTCATGGACGGGCACTCCCTGGCGTACCGGGCGTTCTTCGCGCTGCCCGCGGAGAACTTCACGACCGCGACGGGGCAGCCGACCAACGCCATCTACGGCTTCGCGTCGATGCTGGCGAACACGCTGCGCGACGAGGCGCCCACGCACTTCGCGGTGGCCTTCGACGTGTCCCGCAAGACGTGGCGCTCGACGGAGTTCCCCGAGTACAAGGCGAACCGCTCCAAGACACCGGACGAGTTCAAGGGCCAGGTCGAGCTGATCGGCGAGCTCCTCGACGCGATGAAGGTGCCGCGGTTCGCCGTCGAAGGCTTCGAGGCCGACGACGTCATCGCGACCCTGGCGACGCAGGCGGAGGCCCTCGGCTTCGAGGTGCTGATCGTCACCGGCGACCGGGACTCCTTCCAGCTCGTGTCCGAGCACACGACCGTGCTCTACCCGACCAAGGGCGTCTCGGAGCTGACCCGCTTCACGCCGGAGAAGGTCGAGGAGAAGTACGGGCTGACCCCGCAGCAGTACCCGGACTTCGCGGCGCTGCGCGGCGACCCGTCCGACAACCTCCCCGGCATCCCGGGCGTCGGCGAGAAGACCGCCGCCAAGTGGATCACCCAGTTCGGGTCGTTCGCGGAGCTCGTGGAGCGCGCCGAGGAGGTCAAGGGCAAGGCCGGGCAGAACTTCCGCGACCACCTGGAGGCCGTCAAGCTCAACCGGGTCCTGACCGAGATGGTCAAGGACGTGGAGCTGCCCAGCGGCGCCACCGACCTGGTCCGCCTGCCGTACGACCGGTCCGCGGTCACCGGTGTCCTGGACGTGCTGGAGATCCGCAACCCGTCGCTGCGCGAGCGGCTGCTGGCCGTGGACCCGGGCGCCGCCGAGCAGGAGGCCGCCCCGGCGCCCGCGGCCGGCGTCGAGCTCGACGCCTCCGTGCTGGGCACGGGCGAGCTCGCGCCGTGGCTGGAGGCCCACGCGGGCGGGCCGCTGGGCCTCGCGACCGTCGACAGCTGGGCCCTGGGCCAGGGCAGCGTCGCCGAGATCGCGCTGGCCGCCGCCGGGGGACCCGCCGCCTGGTTCACACCGGCCGAGCTCGACGAGGCCGACGAGCGGGCCTTCGCGGCCTGGGCCGCCGACGCGGCCCGCCCCAAGGTCGTGCACAACGCCAAGGGTCTGATGCGGGTCTTCCCCGAGCACGGCTGGCGCCTCGCCGGCGTCACCATGGACACCGCGCTCGCCGCCTACCTCGTCAAGCCGGGCCGGCGCTCCTTCGCCCTGGACGCCCTGTCCACGGAGTACCTGCACCGCGAGCTGGCCCCCGCCGCGGCGGACGGGCAGCTGGCCTTCGGCGCCGACGAGACGGCCGAGGCCGAAGCGCTGATGGCACAGGCCCGCGCGGTCCTGGACCTCGGCGACGCCTTCTCCGGCAAGCTCACCGAGGTGGGCGCGGCGGAGCTGCTGCACGACATGGAGCTGCCGACCTCCGAGCTGCTCGCCCGGATGGAACGCGCCGGCATCGCCGCCGACCGCGACCACCTGGAGGCCATGGAGCAGCAGTTCGCGGGAGCCGTGCAGCAGGCGGTCAAGGAGGCGCACGCGGCGGTCGGCCACGAGTTCAACCTCGGCTCGCCCAAGCAGCTCCAGGAGGTCTTCTTCGGTGAGCTGGACCTGCCGAAGACGAAGAAGACCAAGACCGGCTACACCACGGACGCCGACGCACTGGCCTGGCTGGCCTCGCAGACCGACCACGAACTGCCGGTGATCATGCTCCGCCACCGGGAGCAGGCCAAGCTGCGCGTCACCGTCGAGGGCCTGGTCAAGACCATCGCCGCCGACGGCCGGGTGCACACCAGCTTCAGCCAGACCGTCGCCGCCACCGGCCGCCTGTCCTCCACCGACCCGAACCTGCAGAACGTGCCGGTGCGCACCGACGAGGGACGCGCCATCCGCCGCGGCTTCGTCGTCGGCGCGGGCTTCGAGTCGCTGATGACGGCCGACTACAGCCAGATCGAGCTGCGCGTGATGGCCCACCTCTCCGAGGACGAGGGCCTGATCGAGGCCTTCGCCTCCGGGGAGGACCTGCACACCACCGTCGCCTCCCAGGTCTTCGGCGTGGAGCGCGACCAGGTCGACGCCGAGATGCGCCGCAAGATCAAGGCCATGTCCTACGGCCTGGCCTACGGGCTCTCCGCCTTCGGCCTCTCCCAGCAGCTGGGCATCGAGCCCGCCGAGGCGCGGGGCCTGATGGAGACCTTCTTCGAGCGCTTCGGCGGGGTCCGGGACTACCTCCAGCGCGTCGTGGAAGAGGCACGGGCCACCGGGTACACGGCGACCGTCTTCGGCCGCCGCCGGTACCTGCCCGACCTCAACAGCGACAACCGTCAGCGCCGCGAGGCCGCCGAGCGGATGGCGCTCAACGCCCCCATCCAGGGCACCGCCGCCGACATCGTCAAGGTCGCGATGCTGCGCGTGGACAAGGCGATCACCGAAGCCGGCCTGCGTTCGCGCATGCTGCTCCAGGTCCACGACGAAATCGTGCTGGAGATCGCCCCCGGCGAGCGCGAGCAGGTGGAGGAGCTGGTGCGCCGCGAGATGGGCGCCGCCGTCGAGCTGCGCGCCCCGCTGGACGTGTCGGTGGGCGTCGGCGCCGACTGGGAGTCCGCCGCGCACTGATCCCTATGACGGCCCGCGCGCAGCGCCCGTCCCCGTCCGCTCAGCCGGCGGGGACGGGCGTTCGCGTCTCCTCGGTCGTGCCCCGCCGGTCGCGGTCGCGGCGCTGCCGCAGGCGTACGAGGATCCCGTAGACCAGCAGGGACACGCACAGGCCGCCACCCGCCCCGAAGCAGACGGTCGGCACGATGTCGAGGGGCGTACGGATCCGGTCGAAGAAGGTGAAGAAGCGGACCACGCGGAAGGCCACCCCGACCGCGACGCCCGCCCCGATCAGCGCCAGCGCGCCCCAGCGCTCCGCGCGGCCGAGGACCGGCACGGACGCGGGCGGCGGGGTGGCCGGCAGCCTGCGCAGCGCGGTCGCCGTGAACCACAGCAGCGCACTGGCCGCGATCGCCGATGTGCCGTACTGCAGGAAGGTGTAGGGCGGGAAACCGAAGGCGACGGGCTCGCCCAGCCAGGGCAGTGCGTTCGTCCCCCACCGGCCCGGGTGCGTGAAGCTGTCCCACAGCACGTGCGTGAGCGAACCGGTGACCGCCGACACGTAGAACCAGGCGGCCAGCGCGGGCAGTCGGCGGCGCGCACGCCATTCCTCACCCCGCAGGAAGGCGTGCACCCTGCCCTGCCGACGGCCCGGCAGGAGCGCCACGAGCGGCTCGCGCAGCAGCAGCCAGCATCCCGTGAGGAGCGCGGTGAGGACCGCGTCCAGCGTGAACACCCCGAGCAGCGAGTGCGTGAAGCTCCCGTACGCCATGAAGCCCTCGACGACCGCGTCGGAGAAGTAGAAGGCGTCCGGCGCGAAGGAGCCGAGGACCATCGCGGAGGCGACGAGGGGCCCCCGTGCACGCCCCGTCCGGCGGACGGCCGGAAGGACGGCGGCCGCATGGCTGAGAGTGAACGGCATGGCACCTCTTCGGGACGTTGCTGTGGTCGTTCCACACTTCGGGCCAATGCTCCCGAAGGGTGCCGACATTATGCGTGAGCTTCCGGAGGACGTGGGGATCCGGTGAAATCCGGCCCGTGGTGCGTGCCGGTTGCAGGGAGTTGACGTAGGGTCACGCGGACGTCGAGGGGGAGGGGTCCGGCCATGTCGTCCCGGATATTCGGCCGCAGGCCGCGCAAGGGAGCTGCGGCGGCGCTGGTCTGTGCGCTGACCGTTGCCGCGCTGACCGCCTCGAAGGGGCCCGCGGGCTCCGGTCCGCACGCGCCGCCGGCCGCCGGCGGGAGGACGGACGGGTCGCTCCCGGCCGGTGCGAGCGGCAGCGACTCGACCTACTTCACCGAACTGCCGCCGCTGGTCAGCCCGCAGCCGCCTGAGGTGCTGCTCCCGGAGGGGCTGCCGCAGGAAGCGGGCGCGGACCCGGCGGCGCGGCCCGAACCACCCTCCGCGCCGGTCGTGACCGGGCCGCCGGAAGGGGCGCGGGGGATACCGGCGAGCGTGCTCGTGGCGTACCAGCGGGCCGAGAGGACGGTCGGGCGGAGCGACCCCGGCTGCGGACTGCGCTGGCAACTCCTCGCGGCCATCGGGAAGGTGGAGTCCGGGCAGGCGCGCGGAGGCCGGGTGGACGCGGCCGGGACCACGCTGCGGCCGATCCTCGGACCGGTGCTCGACGGCAACGGCTTTGCGAACATCCCCGACACCGACGGCGGCGTCCACGACGGCGACGCGCGGTACGACCGGGCGGTCGGGCCGATGCAGTTCATCCCCTCGACGTGGGCGGTCTGGGGCCAGGACGCCGACGGCGACGGGCGCCGCAACCCGAACAACGTGCACGACGCGGCCCTCGCGGCGGCCCGCTACCTGTGCGCGGGCGACCGTGACCTGAGGGTGGGGGCCGACCTGGACCGGGCGGTGCTCTCCTACAACCACTCCACGCAGTACCTGCGGACGGTCCGGTCCTGGTTCACGTACTACCTCAACGGCACCCACGAGGTCCCGGACAGCGGAGGTACGGCCACGCCCGCGAAGCCCGCCCCGCCCGCGAAGCCGGACCCGAAGCCCACCCCGACCCCCGAGCCGACCCCGACGACCGACCCGGGCCCCACGCCCGCACCGACGCCGACCCCCACGCCGACCCCCACGCCCACGCCGACCGTGCCCCCCACGCCGACCCCGACGCCGAGCCCGACCCCGACGCCGAGCCCGACCCCGACGCCGAGCCCGACCGTGCCCCCGACGCCGACCCCCACGCCGACCGTGCCCCCCACGCCGACCCCGACGCCGAGCCCGACCGTGCCCCCGACGCCGACCCCCACGCCGACCGTGCCCCCGACGCCGACCCCCACGCCGAGTCCGACCGTGCCCCCGTCCCCCCGGCCCACCCCGGCCGCGACGGGCACCCGGACCCCCGCGCCCGCCGTCACGCCGGAGCCCGCCCGGACCCCCGCGTCGACGGAAACCCGGGCCCGGTAGCGGCGCCCCGCGGCTCGCCGTCGACGGTCGCCGCCCGCCACCTCGCGGGCGCGCGGTCCGGCGTGTCCGCCCGCCGCGGTGGACCGTCGACCTGACGGTTCTCATCTCGCCCCCGCGTTGCTACGGTGCCCCATCTCTGACACCTCATCAGATTCCGGAGCCCCGGCATGCGCGCACTCGTCGCCGCCGCCATCGGCCTCGCGGCCGCGCTGGCCCTCGTCCTCGCCGTCACGGCCTTCGGGGTGCCCGAAGGCGAGACCTCGCCCAAGCCGCTGCTCACCACCGCGCCCCCCGCGCCCGGAAAGTAGAGGAGGGCCCGGCCGTGCGACGCCGAGCGAGCCTTGTCCTGCTGGCCCTGGCCGTGTTCTGCGCAGCGCTCGCGCCGCTGCTGCGCTGGTACGCGTACCCGCGACTGGCGAAGATCCCGCCGAACCAGTACCAGGAGATGGTCCTGGAGGCGAGGGACGCCACCCTCCTCGACTACGCCGGCGGCATGCAGCCCAAGAAGGTCGACAAGGTCACGATCGTGCAGACCCTCAAGGGCAACGTGGAGGCCTCCAGGGAGATCGAGGCCGACACGGGCAAGGACGTCGTCGTCTGGGACACGCTGTCCCACATCATCGGCCCGGACGGAAGCATGGTCTCCCAGATCCCCGAGCGCTACATCTTCGACGCGCACACCCAGGACCCGGTGCACGCCACCGGGGAGATGGTCGACGGCGATCCGGTCAGGCGCCAGGGCATCGAGTTCAAGTGGCCCTTCTTCACCGAACCGCGCGACTACCTCTATTTCGACGCCCAGACCCGCACCTCCTCGCCGATCCACTACGTCGGACCGCGCCGCTTCAAGGGCATGGACGTCTACTACTTCGAGCAGACCATCCCCTGGACCAAGGTGGCCATGCCGAAGAAGATGCCGATCGAGGGCATCGACCCGGCGACGATCGAGGCGGCCACCGGTACCACCCTCTGGTACACCGCCACGGTGCGCTTCTGGGTCGACCCGGTGACCGGGGCGCCCGTCAACGCCGAACAGGACATCCAGCAGGAGATGCGCGGCGGCATCGCCTCGGGCGGACCCGACGGCAGGCTCACCGCCTTCGCCGGGCACGTCACCCTGCGCGAGGACTACTCCGACCTCACGGTCGACCTGGTCAAGGCGAACCGGGCGAAGGTCCTCGCCCTGCACACCTACGCCCCGGTCGGCCTGGCCGCCGGAGGCCTCGCCCTGCTCGGGCTGGCCCTGCTGCTGGAGGCCCGCGGCCGCCGCGTGCGGGACGCGCGCGCCCCGCAGGACGCGGACGGGGTCAGCGCCTGAGCCGGGCGTTGGTGTGGCGGGTGGGCTCAGCCGTGGCCGGGTCCTCCGGCCAGGGATGTTTGGGGTAGCGGCCGCGCAGCTCCGCACGGACGGCGCGGTAGCCGCCCTGCCAGAAGGAGGCCAGGTCGGAGGTGACGGCTGCCGGGCGCCCGGCCGGCGACAGCAGGTGGACGAGTACGGGCACCCCCGCCACCCGGGGAGTCTCCGCCAGCCCGAACAGCTCCTGGAGCTTCACCGCCAGTACGGGCTGTTCGGGCGCGTAGTCGACGCGGATCCGGGATCCGCTGGGCACCTCGATCCGCTCGGGCGCCAGTTCGTCCAGCCGGACCGCCTCGCCGGTGGCCCATGGCAGCAGCCGGTTCAGGGCCTGCCCGGCGTCGATCCGGGCCAGGTCCGCGCGCCGCCTGGCCCGGGACAGCTCGGGCTCCAGCCAGTCGTCGGCCCGCTCCAGCAGCGCGGCGGCGCCGGCCACGTCGGGCCACGGGGCGCCGAGCGTCCGGTGCAGGAAGCCGAGGCGGTCCCGCAGTGCCCGCGCGTCCTGCGACCAGCGCAGCAGGTCCAGCCCCTCCGTGCGCAGCCCGTCGAGCAGGGCGGCCCGCACGAGCGCCGGGGCGGGGGCGCGCAGGGGCCGCACGGCCAGTTCGATCGCCCCGAGCCGGTGCGCTTCGCGGGCGACCACGTCCCCGCCCTCCCAGCGCACCTCCTCGGCGTCGGTGCGCAGGTGTGCTGCGGCGGCCAGGGCGGTGTCCTCGTCGATGATCGCCGCCAGCCCGATCCGCGCCGAGGCGGAGTGCGCGGGTCGGTCCGCGACGGCGACCGCCAGCCAGGGCGCCTGCCGCAGCGACGACCCGTCGCCGAGCCCGGCCCCGGTCCCGGAGGCCATCAGGAAGGCCCCCTCGCCCCTGGCCTTCGCCACCCGCTCGGGGAACGCGAGGGCGGCGACGAGGCCGGCGGCGGCATCGTCCGGGACGTCGCGCCCGAGCGGGCTGCCGGGCGCGGTCCCGGCGGCGGGGTCCGCGGCACGCTCCAGGCGGCGGGCTTCCGCGCGCCAGCGGGCGGCGTAGGCATCGCCGCCCGCACGGGCCCGACGCAGGGCCGCGGCCAGGTCGTCCCCGTACTCGCGCGGCGGCTCCTCGCTCAGCAGTGCCACCAGCCCCGCCGCCCGGTGGGCGCCGAGCGCGGTGCTGCCGTCCAGCAGCGCCCGTGCCAGCCGCGGGTGCAGCCCGAGCCGGGCCATCCGCTGCCCGCGCGCGCTCGGCCGCCCGGCGGCGTCCACCGCCCCGACGGCCACGAGCACCTCCCGCGCCGCTGCCATCGCCCCGGCCGGCGGCGCGTCCAGCAGCGACAGCCCCGACGCGTCCGGGTCGCCCCAGCAGGCCGCTTGCAGGGCGAACTGCGCCAGGTCGGCGACGCGTATCTCCGGCGCAGGGAACGCCGGCAGCCGGCCGTCCTCCGCCTCCGTCCAGCAGCGGTACACCACGCCCGGCGCCTCACGCCCGGCCCGGCCCGCCCGCTGGCGCCCGGCCGCGCGGGAGGCCCGCACGGTCGCCAGCGCGCCCAGACCGCGGGCATGGTCCACCCGGGGTTCGCGGGCCAGCCCGGAATCGACCACCACGCGCACCCCGGGGACGGTCAGGCTCGACTCCGCCACCGCCGTCGCGAGGATCACCCGGCGGTGGTCCGAGGCCGTCAGCGCCGCGTCCTGCACGGTCGCCGGGGCCCGGCCGTGGACCTGGAGCACCTCGGCGTCCACGCCGCCCAGCAGGCCCGCCACCCGTGCGATCTCACCGACGCCGGGCAGGAAGCACAGCACGTCACCCGAACGCTCCGCCAGCGCCCGGCGCACCACCGAGGCCACGTGCGCCAGCTGCGCCGGGTCCACCCGCATCCCGTGCGGGGGCCGCACCGGCCGGGCCGGGGGAGCCCAGACGGTCTCCACCGGGTACGCCACCCCCGCGGCCTCGACCACCGGCGCGTCCCCGAGCAGCCGGGCCCAGCCGGCGGAGTCGGTCGTCGCGGAAGCCGCCACCAGATGCAACTCCGGCCGCAAGGTCTGCCGTACGTCGAGGAGGAACGCGGCGACCGTGTCCGCGTCCAGGTGCCGCTCGTGGCACTCGTCCAGGACGACCACGTCCACGCCGGCCAGTTCCTGGTCGCGCTGGAGCCGCTGGAGCAGCACTCCGGTGGTCACCACCTCCACGAGCGTGCCGGGGCCGGCCACGCGCTCGCCGCGGACCGTGAAGCCGACCGATTCGCCGGTCCGCTCGCCCAGCAGCCAGGCCATCCGGCGCGCCGCCGCCCGGGCGGCGATCCGCCGCGGCTCGGCCACCACCACCCGGCGCCGCGGCCCGCCGCCCACCAGGCCCGCGAGCACCAGCGGCACCAGCGTCGTCTTGCCCGTGCCGGGCGGCGCGCACAGCACCGCGGTGCCGTGCGCGCCGAGCGCGCGGACGAGTCCGGGCAGGGCCCCCCGTACGGGAAGGGCGTCGAGGGCGGCCTGGCGGATCAAGGCGTCAGGCCCTCTCGCAGACGAAGATCGCGGTGCCGGGGATCAGGTTGCCGCGCAGCGGGGACCAACCGCCCCACTCCTGGCCGTTCCACTCGGGCCACTCGGGCTCGACGAGGTCGAGGAGGCGGAAGCCGCCCGCCACCACGTCGCGGACGCGGTCGCCGAGGGTGCGGTGGTGCTCCACGTAGACCGCGCGGCCCCGCTCGTCCTGCTCGACGTACGGGGTCCGGTCGAAGTAGGAGGCGGAGACGGTCAGGCCCTCGGGGCCGGGCTCGTCGGGGAAGGCCCAGCGGACGGGGTGGGTCACCGAGAAGACCCAGCGGCCCCCGGGGCGCAGGACGCGGTGGACCTCCCGCATGACGTTCACCGGGTCGGCGACGAAGGGCACGGCTCCGTAGGCGGAGCAGGCGAGGTCGAAGGAGCCGTCGCGGAAGGGGAGCCGACCGGCGTCGGCCTCGACCAGCGGGATGTCGTCGCCGATGCGCAGCGCGTGCTGGAGCTGGCGGTGGGAGAGGTCGAGGGCCACCGGGCGGGCGCCCTGGGCGGCCAGCCAGCGGGAGCACTGGGCGGCGCCGGCGCCGATCTCCAGTACGTCCTTGTCCTTGAGGGAGGCGGCGGGGCCCAGCAGGGCGGCGTCCGCCTCGTCGAGGCCCTCGGGCCCCCACACGAAGCGGTCGTCGCCGAGGAACGCGCCGTGCTCGCTCTGGTACTCGTCGGCGTTGCGGTCCCACCAGCCGCGGCTCGCGCGGCTGCTCTCCGCTTCCCCGGCGTCACGGCGCGTGGCCTCGGCGTCGTCCGCGGAGGCCGGATCGGCCGCGTACGCGTCTTCGAGGGTGTCGTCCTCTTGGTTCATGGGGCCCGCCGTCGTAGTCTGCGAATGTCTTGGGACGCGGCAGGGAGCGCCATCAGCGCGCGCCCGCCCGTGAATTGTGCCGGTTGTGCGGTGATCCGCCCGGGGTGTGGGCCTTCGCGCATTGACCCTGTCCGGCAGCCCCCGTATGCTACAAGTTGCGCTGCGAGCCTGTGCTCCTCAGACCTAGCAGGCTGCGCTTGCATCTGTTGATGTCCCCTCGGTTTTCGAGGCCTCCCGCCTGTGCGGATCGGGCTTCCGTGGCTGTCCGGCTTCTTCGGCAGATGCCGATAAGGGCTCCCGGCGTAGCAGTACCTACGACTTTCTGTCCGTAACCGGAGCCCTTTCCCACATGACGAGCAGCACCGAGACCACCTCTACCACTCCGCAGGTAGCGGTCAACGACATCGGTAACGAGGAAGCCTTCCTCGCCGCGATCGACGAGACGATCAAGTACTTCAACGACGGCGACATCGTCGACGGCGTCATCGTGAAGGTCGACCGGGACGAGGTCCTGCTCGACATCGGTTACAAGACGGAAGGCGTGATCCCGAGCCGCGAGCTCTCGATCAAGCACGACGTCGACCCGAACGAGGTCGTCAAGGTCGGCGACGAGATCGAGGCCCTGGTTCTCCAGAAGGAGGACAAGGAAGGCCGTCTGATCCTGTCCAAGAAGCGCGCTCAGTACGAGCGTGCCTGGGGCACGATCGAGAAGATCAAGGAAGAGGACGGCATCGTCACCGGTACCGTCATCGAGGTCGTCAAGGGTGGTCTCATCCTCGACATCGGCCTCCGCGGCTTCCTCCCGGCCTCCCTGGTCGAGATGCGCCGTGTCCGCGACCTCCAGCCCTACGTGGGCAAGGAGCTCGAGGCGAAGATCATCGAGCTGGACAAGAACCGCAACAACGTGGTCCTGTCCCGCCGCGCCTGGCTGGAGCAGACCCAGTCCGAGGTTCGCCAGACGTTCCTCACCACCCTGCAGAAGGGCCAGGTCCGCTCCGGCGTCGTGTCCTCGATCGTCAACTTCGGTGCCTTCGTGGACCTGGGTGGCGTCGACGGTCTCGTTCACGTCTCCGAGCTGTCCTGGAAGCACATCGACCACCCGTCCGAGGTTGTCGAGGTCGGCCAGGAAGTCACCGTCGAGGTCCTCGACGTCGACATGGACCGCGAGCGTGTCTCCCTGTCGCTGAAGGCGACGCAGGAGGACCCGTGGCAGCAGTTCGCCCGTACGCACCAGATCGGTCAGGTCGTCCCGGGTAAGGTCACCAAGCTGGTTCCGTTCGGTGCGTTCGTCCGCGTGGACGAGGGCATCGAGGGTCTGGTCCACATCTCCGAGCTGGCCGAGCGCCACGTGGAGATCCCGGAGCAGGTCGTCCAGGTCAACGACGAGATCTTCGTCAAGGTCATCGACATCGACCTGGAGCGTCGCCGGATCTCGCTGTCCCTGAAGCAGGCCAACGAGTCCTTCGGTGCCGACCCGGCGTCGGTCGAGTTCGACCCGACCCTGTACGGCATGGCCGCGTCCTACGACGACCAGGGCAACTACATCTACCCCGAGGGCTTCGACCCCGAGACCAACGACTGGCTCGAGGGCTACGAGAAGCAGCGCGAGGCCTGGGAGACCCAGTACGCCGAGGCGCAGGCTCGCTTCGAGCAGCACCAGGCGCAGGTCATCAAGAGCCGCGAGGCCGACGAGGCCGCTGCCGCCGAGGGCGCTGCCGCCCCGGCCGCCGGTGGCAACGCCGGTGCGGGCATCTCGGGTGGTTCCTACTCCTCGGAGTCGGACGAGACCTCCGGCGCCCTGGCGTCGGACGAGGCCCTGGCCGCGCTCCGCGAGAAGCTGGCCGGCGGCCAGAGCTGATCGCAGCGCGCATCGCACCCCGGTGTGAGCAGAGCTGACCCAGTACGACGGTGAGGCCCGTCCCCTTCGGGGGGCGGGCCTCACCGCGTTCCCGGCGGGATTCCCGCGGTGGCGGTGGCCCGTGTGATCCATTCCGTTCCTGTGAAGGGGCCCGGCCGGGGAATGGCCGCGCAGCCTCGGACGTTCTTGGCAGAGAACGAGACGAGGAGGAGTGGTGGCGGTGCTTGATCCACAGGGCTTGTACGAATGGGATGCCAAGGGTCTGGCGGTGGCCGACCTGGCGGTCGCCCAGGACTCGGCCGGGCTGGTCATGCTGTACCACTTCGAGGGGTACATCGACGCGGGAGAGGCCGGCGAGCAGATCGTCGACCGGCTCCTGGACACCCTGCCCCACCAGGTGGTCGCCCGCTTCGACGCGGACCGGCTCGTGGACTACCGGGCGCGCCGCCCGCTGCTGACCTTCCAGCGCGACCACTGGGCGGAGTTCGAGGAGCCGCGGCTGGAGGTCCGGCTGGTCCAGGACGCCACCGGGGCGCCGTTCCTGCTGCTGTCCGGCCCGGAGCCGGACGTGGAGTGGGAGCGCTTCGCCGTCGCCGTCCGGCAGATCGTCGAGCGTCTCGGGGTCCGTCTCTCGGTCAACTTCCACGGCATCCCGATGGGCGTCCCGCACACCCGGCCCGTCGGCATCACCCCGCACGGGAACCGGACCGACCTCATGCCCGGCCACCGCAGCCCCTTCGACGAGGCCCAGGTGCCCGGCAGTGCCGAATCGCTGGTGGAGTTCCGTCTGTCCCAGGCCGGGCACGATGTCCTCGGCGTCGCCGCACACGTGCCGCACTACGTGGCGCGCTCCCCGTACCCGGACGCCGCGCTGACGGTGCTGGAGGCCATCACGGCGGCGACCGGACTGGTGCTGCCGGCCGTGGCGCACGCCCTGCGGACCGAGGCACACCGTACGCAGACCGAGATCGACCGGCAGATCCGCGAGGGCGACGAGGAGCTGGTCGGCCTGGTGCAGGGGCTGGAGCACCAGTACGACGCCGCCGCCGGGGCCCAGACCCGGGGCAACATGATCGCCGAGCCGGCGGAGCTGCCGTCGGCGGACGAGATCGGCCGCGAGTTCGAGCGGTTCCTGGCGGAGCGCGAGGGCGAGGGCTGAACCCGCCGCCCCCGAGTCCTCCGCCCCGCGGCTCCCGCACGGCTGTACGGGGGCCTAAGCTGCGGGTCATGCTGAAAGTGGGCCTGACGGGCGGAATCGGTGCCGGCAAGAGCGAGGTCTCGCGGCTGCTGGCGGGGTACGGGGCGGTCGTCGTCGACGCCGATCGGATCGCGCGCGAGGTGGTGGAGCCCGGTACGCCCGGGCTCGCGGCGATCGTGGCGGCCTTCGGGCGGGAGGTGCTGACCCCCGAGGGCACGCTGGACCGGCCCGGGCTGGGATCCATCGTGTTCGCGGACGAGGACAAGCTCCGGACGCTCAACGCGATCGTGCACCCGCTGGTCGGCGCCCGGTCCGCCGAACTGGAAGCCGCCGCGGGCCCCGACGCCATCGTCGTCCACGACGTGCCGCTGCTCACCGAGAACGGCCTCGCACCCCTCTACGACCTGGTGGTCGTGGTGGACGCGGCCCCGTCGACGCAGCTGGCCCGGCTGACCGGGCTGCGCGCCATGGCCGAGGAGGAGGCCAGGGCCCGAATGGCCGCGCAGGCCACGCGCGAGGAGCGCCTCGCGGTGGCCACCCTCGTGATCGACAACGACGGGCCGCTGGACGCGCTGGAGCCGCAGGTGCGCAGGGTGTGGAAGGAGCTCACCGAGCGGGCCTCGGGCCGAGCTCCGGGCGCTGGGACTGCTTGACGTGTGCATGGAATAGCGGGCGGGGTGGGGGCGTTGAAGGCTCCGGCAGAGGGAAGGATCCATACCGTGTCCGAGACCGCGCGTCCCACACCGTCCAGCCCGGAAACACACGTCATCGACTTCCGGGCGGCCGAGCAGCTGCTCGCCGCACGCGACCCGCGCGGCGCGGTCAAGCTGCTCGACTCGGTCGTGGCCGCCCACCCGGAGAACACGGCGGCCCGCCTGCTGCGCGCCCGGGCCTTCTTCGCCGCCGCCCAACTGCGCCCGGCCGAGCTGGAGTTCGAGCTCGTCCTGGAGCGCGAGCCGGACAACGCCTTCGCCCACTTCGCGCTGGCCCGCACGCACGAGCGAGCGGGGCGGCCCGAGCAGGCGCGCAAGCACTTCCGGCTGGCCGCGGCCCTCGACCCGCAGCCGGAATACCTGGCGGCGGCCCGCTTCGAGGAGCAGGCCGGACCGGCCTGATCCGGCCGAGCTGCCTGATCCGGCCGGTGCCGTGCGCCGGCCGTGGCGCCGCGCGGCCGGTCCGCCCGGTTCCGGATGCCCGCCGGGCTACGGGTTGAGCTTGTTCACAGCCGTGCCGGTCGTCTTCCTGAAGGCGGCGACCGGGGCCTGCGACAGGTCGCCCATCTGGCTCCACTTCACGACGGTCACGGTGGAACCGTCGCGTCCGATCCCATAGAGGTGCACGCCCGGCTCGGACTCCGGGATCGAGGTGTGGACCCCGTAGACGTGCGCGCCCTCCTCGACCGGGAGGGTCCCGTAGTCCTGCCAGGAGGCCGTGCCGCCCGGGGTCGTACGCAGCCAGTCGGCGGCGCAGGCGGCGACCCTGCGCTCCAGCCTGCCGGCGAGCTTGGCGGCCGCGGAGGGGGAGGCGGCGCGCACGGACACCTGGACGGCGCCGGTGTCGTACTCGGTGCCGAACTCCCGGTGCCAGCCGCCCGCCCGCGGCAGCACGCCGTCCAGGCAGAACGGAGCCGTCTCGGGCAGCCCCCTGGTGATCTCGCCGGCGTACCAGGGGGACGTCGGGTGCGGCGGCAGGTCGGTGCCGGCCAGGAAGCCGGGCGCGCCGGGGGCCGCGGCGGAGGTCGGGGCGGTGAGGACGAGGGTGGCGGCCGCCGCGACCAGTGCGGTGGCGAGGGCGGCGGCGGTGTCGGTACGTCGGAACATGTGGGCTCTCCCCGTGAAGGTGTCGGTGTGCCTGTCCAGGCTGTTCCCCGGCCGGGGCGCGGGGCCAGGGTTCGGGGCGAAACCGGGACACTGGAACGCCCGTACGCACTGTCACCTGGGGGAACACCTCATGCATGGAACGGAGCGATGGGACGGGGGACGGGGACACCGTGAGTGAGGCCGAGGACTTCGCGCGGCGGATGCGAGAACTGAAGGACCGCGGCGGGCTGAGTTACGGCGTGCTGGCGCGCAGGCTGCACACCAGTACGTCGACGCTGCACCGCTACTGCAACGGGGCGGCGCTGCCCGCGGAGTTCGCGGTGGTGGACCGCTTCGCGCGGGCCTGCGGGGCTTCGGCGGCGGAGGCGGTGGACCTGCACCGGGCGTGGCTCCTGGCGGACGCGCGGCGGCGCGCCGCGGCCGCGGCACCGGATCCGGAAACTGCACCCGCACCCGCACCCGCACCGGCACCCGCACCGGCACCCGCACCGGCACCGCATCCGGTGCCGGACGCCCCGCCGGAGCAGGCCGCGCCGGAGGGCCCGGACGTGGTGGTGGAGCCGCCGTTGCGGTCGTCCCGGCACCGGCGCAGGGCGGCCGTGGCCGCCGCCGCGGGGCTGGCGGCCGGTGCGGTGGCCGTGACGCTGCTGGCGCTGACCGGACCCGACCCGGGGACACCGCGCACCGCACCCGGGCGGGGCCCGGTAGCCGGTACGGGCGGCCCTTCGGGATCCGCTCCGGCCGCGGCGTCCCCGTCGGAGGCGGGAGCGGCTCCGACGGGGCCGGCCACGGGACCTGCGCCGGGCCCGCCGCCGGGGGACCCGGACGCGACCCCGCCCTCCGCCTCGCCGCCGGGCCCCGGCCGGACGCAGGCGGCCCCCCTCCGGGCGGCGGTGCGCCCGCACGTGTGGGCCGCGGGCTGCGACCACGCCTACCTGGCCGAGCGGGGGCCCGCGGCGGTGCCCCCGCCGCCCGTGGAGGCGGACGCGCCGGCCTGGGCGTCGGCCCAGCGCGCCGTGCACGCCGGGAACCAGACCGTGGAGGTCACGCTGCACGGCACGGGCGGGGGAGCGGTGGTCCTGGAAGGCCTGGAGGTTCGGGTGGCGGCCCGCCGCACACCGCCCGCATGGAACGTGTACCAGATGTCCCAGGGCTGCGGCGGCGGTCTCACCCCGGCCGTCTTCGCCGTCAACCTGGACGCGCCCCGCCCGCTGGCCCGGCCCGTCGCCGGTAACGACTCCGGCAAGCGACTGCCGGCCCCGGCGTTCCCGATGCGGGTCTCGGCCGCGGAACCGGCCGTCCTGCGGGTGGAGGCGGCCACCACGGGCTGCGACTGCGACTGGTCCCTGGACCTGAGGTGGTCCTCACCGGCCGGCTCGGGCACCCTGCGCATCGACGACGGCGGCCGTCCGTTGCGCACCAGCGCCGCCACCGGCCGGCCGGTCTACGGATACGCCCTGGAACAGGGGCGCTGGGCGCGCTGAATTCGCAGGTCAGAGGGCTTTGTCGGCGGTCGCGCCTAGACTCGTGGGGAAGGGTCCGGCAGGTCCCGGAGGACATCGAGGGGGAGAGGGGGACGGCATGACGGCGCAGACGCGGCCGATGCCGCAGGAATCCGCGCTGCTGCGCTGTGCAGCCGTCTTCCTGCCCGCCGCCGTCCCCCGGCAAGGGCGGGTCGCCTTCTGGTCGCCGGAGGGCGGCCCGCTGCCCGAGGCGGGCACACCGGACCGGCTCACCGTCGTACGACCGCACGGCAGCGCGGTCCGCAGCAGGACCGTGCCCGCGGTGGCCTTCGGAGTCGACGCCGCCCTGCCGCTGCTCGCGCGGGCCCCCCGCAACCCCGCCGCGCACCCCGCCACCCGGGCCTGGGGCACCGCCGCCACACAGGCCCTCACCCTGGCCGCGCGCGGCCGTCTCCTTCCCGGGCTCACCCCCGAGGGTGTCGACGCGTGGCGTGCCGGCCCGCTCGAAGCCGCCGACCTCGCCCACCTGAGGGCGGTCGCCGCCGCCCTGCCCCACGAGGGATACGCGACGCCGCTCGCCGGACGCCGCCCGCTCCAACTGCCCGAACCGGAAGCGCTGGTACGCGCCTTCCTCGATGCCGTCGCCGATAGCCTGCCCCGCACCCCGGCCGCGGCCGTCGCCGCCGGGCGGCCGTTCGCCGCCCGGGAACCGCAGCGGGTGCCCGGCCTGCGGGAGTGGGCCGCGCAGGTCGCGGCCGGGGCCGATGCCGGGGTCGGGCTCTCGCTCAGGCTGGACCTGTCCTCCTTCCGCGTCTTCGACGCGGCCGAGGGGGAGGAGACCCGCCGTGCCGGCGCCGCCGTCGTCCAGGTGCACAGCCTCGCCGACCCGACGCTGGTCACCGATGCCGGGCAGCTGTGGGCCGGGACGGCCGGCGTCGGCTTCGGACCCCGCGCCCGGATCGACGCCGTGCTCGCGCTGCGCCGGGCCGCGCGGGTCTGGCCGCCGCTGCTGAGGCTGCTGGACCAGGCCGTGCCCGACGCCCTGGCCCTGTCCGACCCGGAGCTGGAGGATCTGCTGGGGGTGGCCGCGGACCGCCTGGCGGCAGCCGGGGTCGTCGTCCACTGGCCGCGGGACCTGGCCCGTACGCTGTCCGCGACCGCCGTCGTACGGTCCACCGCGCCCGGGTCCGCCATCGACGGGACCGCCTTCTTCGACGCGGAACACCTCTTCGCCTTCTCTTGGGAACTGGCCCTGGGCGGTGACCGGCTGACCCCGGGCGAGATGGACGCGCTGGCGCAGGCCCACCGACCCGTCGTCCGGCTGCGGGACCAGTGGGTGCGGGTGGACCCGGAGCTGGTCCGCAAGGCGCGCCGCCGCGAACTGGGCCTGCTGGAACCGGTGGACGCGCTGGCCGCCGTCCTGTCGGGGACGGCCGAGGCCGACGGCGAGCAGGTCGAGGCGGTGCCCGTGGGCGCGCTGGCGGCCCTCCGGGAGCGGCTGACCGGGGAACCGGTCCCGCTCCCGCAGCCCCCTGCCCTCAGGGCCACCCTGCGCGACTACCAGGCACGCGGCCTGGCCTGGCTGGACCTGATGACCTCGCTGGGTCTCGGCGGCTGCCTCGCCGACGACATGGGCCTGGGCAAGACCGTCACCCTCATCGCACTCCATCTGCACCGGGACCGCCGCGAGCCCACGCTCGTGGTCTGCCCGGCCTCCCTCCTGGGCAACTGGCAGCGCGAGATCGGAAAGTTCGCACCCGGCACCCCCGTGCGCCGCTTCCACGGCGGCGGCCGCAGCACCGATGACCTGACGTCCTGCGAGGGCGGGTTCGTGCTCACCACCTACGGCACGATGCGCGCCAGCGCCGTCCAGCTCGCCGGACAGCGCTGGGGCATGGTCGTCGCCGACGAGGCACAGCACGTGAAGAACCCCCACTCGGCGACCGCCAAGGCATTGCGCACCATCCCCGCGCCGGCCCGGGTGGCGCTGACCGGCACCCCGGTGGAGAACAACCTCTCCGAGCTGTGGGCGCTGCTCGACTGGACCACACCGGGACTGCTGGGTCCGCTGACCGCCTTCCGGGCCCGGCACGCCCGCCCGGTGGAGCACCAGCAGGCCGAGGACGGCGGCAACGAGGCCGCGGTCGCCCGACTGTCCGCGCTCGTACGGCCGTTCCTGCTGCGGCGCAGAAAGTCCGACCCCGGTATCGCGCCCGAGCTGCCGCCGAAGACGGAGACCGACCACCCGGTGTCCCTCACCCGGGAGCAGGTCTCCCTCTACCAGGCCGCGGTGGACGAGGCGATGGCCGTGATCGAGTCCAGCGAGGGCATCGAGAGACGCGGCATGATCATGAAGTTGCTGGCCTCGCTCAAACAGATCTGCAACCACCCCGCGCAGTACCTGAAGGAGGAGCGGCCCCGGCTTCCGCACCGTTCCGGCAAGCTCGCCCTGCTGGACGAGCTGCTCGACACGATCGTCGCCGAGGGCGGATCGGTGCTGGTCTTCACGCAGTACGTGACGATGGCCCGGCTTATCGAACGGCACCTGTCGGCCCGCGGGATCGCCTCGCAGCTCCTGCACGGCGGCACCCCGGTCGCGCGCCGGGAGGAGCTCGTCGACCGCTTCCAGGCCGGTGAGGTCCCCGTCTTCCTGCTGTCCCTCAAGGCCGCCGGCACCGGCCTGAACCTCACCCGGGCCGGACACGTCGTCCACTTCGACCGCTGGTGGAACCCGGCCGTCGAGGAACAGGCCACCGACCGCGCCTACCGCATCGGTCAGACCAGGCCCGTACAGGTCCACCGCATCATCGCCGAGGGCACCGTCGAGGACCGCATCGCCGAGATGCTGGAGGCGAAGCGTGCCCTGGCCGACGCCGTCCTCGGCTCGGGCGAGGCGGCGCTCACCGAGCTGACCGACCGCGAGCTCGCCGACCTCGTCTCCCTGCGGAGGCCCACATGATCACCGCGCGGGACGACCGCCGCCGCACCTTCGAGACCGTGCCTGCCGGGGCGGAGGCGGTGAGCTGGTGGGGCCGCGCCTGGGTGTCCGCCCTGGAGGCGGCCTCCGGCGACCCGGCCCGCCTGGCCCGCGGTCGTGCGTACGCCGCCGCCGGGCGGGTCGACGCGGTGACCGTCACACCCGGCCGGATCGTTGCGTACGTCCGGGGTAGCAGACCCCGCCCGTACCGCACCGAGCTGACCCTGCCCGCCTTCGCGGACCCGGAGTGGAGCGGGCTGCTGGAGGAGGTGGCCGCTGACCCGGCGGCACTCGGCTCCCTCCTGGAGCGCGAGGTCCCGCAGACGCTGGCGGGAACCGTGCTGCCCGGGGCGGGCGAGCTCGTCCCGCACTGCTCCTGCCCGGACTTCGGGCGTCCGCCGTGCAAGCACGCCGCCGCCCTCTGCTACCGCGCGGCCCGTCTCCTCGACGCCGACCCCTTCGTCCTGCTGCTCCTGCGCGGCCGCGGCGAGCGGGAGCTCCTGGCGGACCTCACCCGCCGCAACGCCGCCCACGCGGCACGCGAACAGCCCGGTGCGGCAGCGGCCTTCCCCGGTGTCGCGGCCCGGGAGGCATGCGCCCGTGCGGTGCTGCCGCTGCCGATGCCGCTCAGCGCGCCCGCGGCGGTGGGTCTGCCACCCGCCTGCCCGGCCGACCCGGCGGCGCCGGACCCGCTGGCCCTCGACCAGCTCGCCTCCGACGCCGCCGCCCGCGCCCTCGCACTGCTCACCACCGGCGAGGACCCGGTCGCCGGGCTCTCCCTCTGGCAGGACGCCGTACGGCGGGCCTCCGCCGAGCCCACGTCGGGCCTGACCGGTACGGCCCGCACCCTCTACCGGGACCTGGCCCGCGCCACCGGGCGCACCACCACCGACCTCGCGCGGGCCGCGGCGGCCTGGCGCCAGGGCGGCCGCCCCGCCCTGGCCGCGCTCGAAGAGGCCTGGGATCCGCCGGCCGGCCCCTTCGACCGGGCCCGCCCGGCGCTCCTCGCCGCGGCGCAGGGCCCCTTCCGCCCCGAACGCAACCGCCTGACGGCCCGCACCCGCCAGCTGCGGCTCGGCCGAGACGCCCTCTGGTACGCCTACGAGTCCCGTCCGGGCGACGACGACTGGTGGCCCACGGGCCGGCCCTCCGCGGACCCGGTCAGCGCCCTGCTGGGCTGAGGCCCTCCGCCCAGCGGGTCAGCGCGGTGAAGTCGCGGTCCCGCAGGCCGTGGCGCGGGTGGACGCGCAGCAGCAGGGCCGGCGCCGGATGGTGGGCGGCGACCCATTCCCGGTCCCGCGGGGTGATCATGTCGTCGACCCAGGCGAAGGGGCGGCCCGCCGCCCAGTCCCTCAGATGCCGGGTCTTCCAGGAGAGGCCGTCGGGATCCTCGGCGAACAGTTCGGGCCATTCGACGACGGACAGGTCGCCGGGGAGCCCGATGTGTGGGGAGATCAGGGTGTTGGCCTGATGCGTCCAGGCCGTGGCCCAGGCGATCTCGAAGGGCAGGGCCAGCAGCCGGGCGCCGTGGGAGGGGTGGAGGCGGACCCGCGCCCCGCGTCGGGCCCTGCGGGTCTCCGGATCGCGGTAGGAGAGCCAGACGTCCGGCCACATGCGGTGGCTCCGGTACCCGCGCAGTCCGGCGGAGAGGGACCGGAAGGGGTTGAGCGGTCCGTCGACGTCGAGGAGGAGGAGCGGTCGTGCGGTCATGAAGTACCCAGTACCCCGTACACGATTGAGTGAAATGCCTACCGCTTCTATAACCCGTATGGGTTTGGGGGCGTTGTTTCCGGTGCGGGCGAGGCCCCGCAAATCCATCGGAAGGCAGGGAAAGTGATGCGTCACAGTCGTCGAAGTGGTCTGATCGCGGCGGTCGTTGCAGGTGGCGGCCTAGCCGTCGCGGGTGTGGGCGGACTCGCCCACGCCGACGCGGACGCCGATGGCAAGGCCGAGCGATCGCCGGGTCTGCTCTCCGGGAATCTCGTCCAGCTGCCCGTGGACCTGCCGGTGAACGTCTGCGGGAACACCGTGAACGTCGTCGGCGTGCTGAACCCCGCGGCCGGGAACCGCTGCGCCAACGCGTCGGGCGGTGGCGGGGCGGACGCGTCGCAGCAGGGCGGAGGGAACGGCGGGGGCGCGGTGGCAGAGGGGCGCGGAAAGGATTCTCCAGGCGTATTGTCAGGCAATGGCATTCAGTTGCCCGTCAACCTGCCGCTGAACGCCAGCGGCAACTCCGTCAACGTGGTCGGCATCGGCAACCCCGCGCACGGCAACACCTCCGTCAACGTCGAGAAGCCCACCGAAGGCAAGCCGGTCCAGCCGCCCGTCGTTGAGAAGCCGGTCACCCCGGTCACTCCGGTCACCCCCGCCGCACCCGTCGTCCCGGTCACCGAGGCGCAGCCCCCGCGGCCCGGTGAGGCGCTCGCCCACACCGGCGCCGACGGCGCCGGCTACCTGCTGCCCGCGGGCGGGGCCCTGCTCCTTGGCGGTGTCCTCCTCTACCGCCGGTTCCGGCTCAACTAGCGTTCCGCTGCTCGGGTATGGCGCGCCATCCGTCCAGGACGGCGTCGATCCGCGCGGCCAGCCGTGCGCGGGCCGCGAAGCGGGGGACACCCGCCATCAGCAGGGCGTCGTACTCGGTGTCGGTGTGTCGCACCGCCGCCCGCACCGCCACCGAGACCGCGGCTTCGTCCAGGGCCCGGCCCGCCGCGCTGCGGCCCACCCGGCCGCTCCCGCGCACCGAGGCATGGGTGGCGATCGCCACGGCCCGGTCGGCCGGGCAGCCGGGGAACAGCCGCACGATCTCGGCCGCGAAGGCCGCCGTGAACCGCACGTCCTGCGCCGCACGGCGCAGCCGGTCGCGCTCCCGTCGGCGCGCCCGCGCCTCGGAGTCCGCGAGGCATGCGCGTTCCGCGTCGGCCAGGGCGGCGTCCTCGACGAGGAGCCCGAGACGCTCGTACCGGCGGCGCCGCCGGTTGAAGCGCACCACGACGGCGCAGAGCGAACTCGCCTCGCGAGACCGCCGGGTGAGTGCTGCGTCCCCTCGCGGGAGGTAGACGAGATGCCCCAGATCCGCACAGTCCAGGCACCGGGGCACGCCAGCCTCGCGGACCAGGTGCCGGAGCGGACCCCGCCGGCACTCCGCGCAGTGGATCTGCTTCGCAGACTCGAAAACGACCAGGCTCATACGGGTGTGATACCGCCCTGAGCGTCTCGTATCACCTGGTGGGGACGGGAGGTTGAGGTTTGGCCGACTCTTCCGGGATCGGCCTGATCACTCCTACGGTGGTCACGGGACCGACGGCCGAACGGGCCCGGACCACGGAGGAGGAGCACATGGGAGCGCAGCGGACGACGACAGCGAGGCCGCCGGTGACCGGTTTCGGCATGAGCACCGGAAGAGCATGCGTCACGACGGTCCCGGCGGGCCACGAGATCGTCATTCCGCCCGGCGCCTGCACCGGCTGGCACTACCACCGGACCCGGCTCGAAGCAGTCGTCCTCGCGGGCACCCTCACCCGGGTCCTGCACGACCTCAGCGTCGAAGTGCACCGGCCCGGAACCGCCTTCGTGGAACCCGCGGGCATCGGTCACATACACCTGGGCCACAACCTCGGCACCGAGCCCGTCGTACTCCACGTGACCCCCCGGCTGCCCGAGGGGACCGCGTTCTCCATACCCACGCCGGCTCCCTCCGGTGCCACCCCGGAGGTTTGCCGGCAGCACCCCCGCTGACCCGTCGCCCGAGCGGGCCGGCCGAGCTCAGACCAGTCGGCGTATCTCCCCGCGCACCCGGTAGAAGCCGCCCGATGCCGCGTGCAGGCCGTCGACCACGTACCGGGCGCCGACCTCCCTGATGCCCCGCGGGAACTGCACGTTCCAGGACGACTCGAAGCCGCCCGACACCACCTGCACCCGTACCCGGCCGCCCTGCTGGACGCACTCCACGACCACGCCGCCCGCCGGGTCCGAGGCCACCGCGGCCATCGAGACCGTCGCCACCGCCGAGGCCGAAGCGGCCGGGGTGAACACCGGCAGCGCGGCTGCGGACTTGACGTCCACCGGTGCGGGCACCGCCCCCTGCTGGGCCGCCGCGATCGCCTGCTCGCTCGCGTCCACGCAGACCAGCGAGCCGTCCGTGGTGACGAGGTAGAGCCGTCCGTCCAGGTACTGCATCGACAGCGCCGACCCGCCGCCGGTTCCCAGCTTCCACAGCCGGCGCCCGTCCGCGTCGAAGCAGTAGACCGAGGAGGAAGAGTCGCCCGCGAAGACGTGGCGGCCGTCCGGCGAGGTCGCGCACGCGTACACCGCCGCGTCGCACCGGTAAGTGGCCTCCGTGGCCCCGGTGGCCTTCGACAGCCGCTGCACCGTGTTGCGGACCGTACCCGCGTACACCGAGTGCTCCTCCTGCCAGCCGAACAGGACTCCGCCGGGGGTGGCGCTGTGCCACACCTGCCCGGTGCCGTCGGCCGCGTAGGCCGTCACTCCGGCGCTATGCCCGTGGTAGACCGCCCGCTCGTCGGCCCGGACCATCCACGCACCGCTCCCCGAGGACTTCCGTGACCACTGGTGCTCGTCCTCGTGGTCGATGACGGTCAGACCGCCGTTCGCGTCGGACACGTTGAGCACGCCCTCGTGGATGTCCAGCCAGTAGATGTCCACGTCCGCCGCGATGGCGTAGGCACCGAAGGGGACCTTCGACGACAGGTCGTACACCGTGCCGTCGTCACAGCCCGCGTATATCCAGAACTCGTCCGCCACCAGGCACTTCACCCCGTCCGGCAGGGAATAGCGGGCCAGCACCTCACCGCCGTGGCTCAGCGTGTACACGTCTCCGGCCTGGTTGCCGACCCAGCAGCGGTCCTCGTCGACGTGGATCCCGAAGGCCGCGGAACCGGTACGGAAGCGCCACAGCACCGGGGCGACGGCACGCGCCGTCGACGGCGCCGAGGCCACCTGGCGGCGTGTCACCGCCCGGGCGGCGCGCTGACCCTGCACGGCCGGGGCGTATCCCTTGCGGACCTTCTCGCCGATCTTCCTGGCGGCAGCCGCCCGGGCCTTCTCGGCGGTCGGGAACGAGGAGCTCTGCAGCTGGCCGGACGCGCCGATGCGGCCGTAGCGCACCGAGACGGCCGTGCCGTCCACGGTCACCTCGTAGAACTTGTGCGCCCCGCCGCCGTCCTGCGACAGCTCCAGATACGTCGTCTCCCGAGCCATGACAGACCCCTCCCCGAAAGCCGGGCCACCAGCGCCTTGTTCCGCGGTGGTCCCTCGTGGGAAAAGCTAGGACCGACCACTGACAATGGGCCGGTGCAGTGGGAAGCGATCACATGGCAGCGGATGGCCGAGCGACTCGCCGGCCACCTCTGCGAACCCGCCGAAGGCCCCGGGCCGGACGGTCGACAGCGCGTGGGCATCGACGGCGCACCCGCGGCGGACACCGGCACCCTCGCCGGTCTGCTCGCGCAGGAGCTGAAACTGCGCGGGCGCCCGGTACTGGTCGTGCCGACCGGCGGTTTCCTGCGGCCGGCCTCCCTCCGCTTCGAGTTCGGCCGCCGGGACGTGGACGCGTACCTGGACGGCTGGTACGACACGGCCGCTCTCTGGCGGGAGGTGTTCGGACCGACCGATCCCGGGGGGACGGGACGGGTGCTGCCCGACCTGTGGGATCCGGTGACCGACCGGGCTACCCGCAGCCCCTACGTCGAGCTCCCCGCCGGCGGAGTGCTGCTGGTGCACGGGCCGCTGCTGCTGGGGCGGTGGTTCCCCTTCGACCTGAGCGTCCACGTACGCCTGTCGGCCGGGGCGCTCGCGCGGCGGACGGAGGAGTCCGAGCGGTGGACGGGGGAAGCGTTCGCCCGGTACGAGGCCGAGACGGATCCGGCTTCGGCCGCCGATGTGGTGGTCCGGGCCGACGATCCCAGGCATCCCGCCTGGACGGGGATCCGGGAGCGGTGACGCGGGGCTGCGGTGGTGCCGCTGCCGCTGGGCGAGCCCGCTGTCCGCCCCGACCCCCGGGCCCGGCCGGGCCCACGCCTGCGGGGCCGGGGTGCCGGACGCTGTCGCGGTCCCGGCCTCAGCCGTCGGGGCGGCTGCCGGAGCGGCGCCCGAAACGCCGGCGGAGGGAGGGCCGGGATCCGCCCCCGTCCGCGCTCGGGGCTTCCGCCGGGACGGGCTGCGGGCGGCCGCCCGGGCGGGTGATGGCCCGGGCGGCCGCGCGGCAGCCCGCGCGCGCCGCTTCCGGGGGGTCCGAGCCTTCCAGGCGGGCCGCCAGGAAGGCGCCGGTGAAGGCATCGCCGGCGCCCGTGGAGTCCACCACCTCCCCGCCCGGCTCCACGGCCGCCACCTCGGCCGTGATCCGGCCGCGCTCGGCCACCAGAGCCCCCGCCGGGCCCCGGGTCACCACCACCAGCGGCACCCGCCGGCTCAACGCCGTCGCAGCCCGGGCCACCCCGGCCGCCTCCGACAGCCCGGCCAGCAGACGGGCCTCGTGCTCGTTGGGCAGCAGCACCTCCGCGCCCGCCACGGCATCCAGGAAGCGCTGGGGGCTCAGTGCCGCCAGGAACCCGGCCGAGGCCGGGTCCACGCTCACCGGCACTCCGCGGGCCCGCGCCGCCCGCAGCGCGAGCGCGGCCAGCTCCCGGCTGCCGTCGGTGAAGAACAGGTATCCCGACAGGTGGAGGTGGGCCGCCCCGTCCAGCAGGGACGGGGTCCAGTCCGCCGGGCACAGCCGCAGCGAGGCCCCGCTGTCCGTGAGGAACGTCCGCTCGGCGTCCTCGCCGACGAGGGCCACCACCGTCCCGGTCGGCTCCTCCGGATCGATCACCAGCTGCGGCCGCACCCCCGCGTCCACCAGGGCCCGTTCGTGCCACCGTGCCGAGTCGGCGCCCACCCGCGCGAGGAGGCGTACCTCCGCGCTCCCCGTACGGGCCGCCCAACAGGCCGCGTTGGCGCCCGCGCCGCCCGGCAGGGTGCGGATCCGGGCCGCGGTGTCGGTGGCCGGAGCCAGTGGCTCCGGATGTATCGCCACCACATCCGTCACCACGTCCCCGACCACGAGCAGCGCCCCCGGGGCGGTCATGCCACGGCCGCCCAGGCCCGGGCGATCCGGGCACCGAGCCGCACGTTCCCGCGTACCGCCGCCAGGTTCGCCTCCAGCGAGGCTCCGCCCGTCGCCCGCACCAGAAACCCCAGCAGGAACGGCGTCACCGCCTGACCTGTGATCCCCTGCTCGCGGCAGGCGGCGAGGGCCTCGGCCAGGACCCGGTCGTGCAGCTCCGGGTCCAGCTGTTCACCGGCCGCCACCGGATTGGCCACCAGCAGCGCCGACTCCGTTCCTCCCAGTGCGTCCTGAGCGGCCATCACCGCCGCGACCTCCTCCGGCCGGTGCACGGTCCAGTCCACCGGCTCACCGGAGTCGGCCAGGTAGAACCCGGGGAACCGGTCCGTACCGAAACCGAGCACCCCCACTCCCAGCGTCTCCAGCCGCTGCAACGTCGCCGGCACGTCCAGGATCGACTTCACGCCCGCGCACACCACCGTGATCCGTGTCCGCGCCAGCAGGGACAGGTCCGCCGACTCGTCCTGTGTCTGAGCCCACTCGCGGTGCACGCCGCCCAGTCCGCCCGTCGCGAAGACCCGCAGTCCCGCCCCGGCCGCGAGGAAGGCCGTCGCGGACACCGTCGTCGCACCGGTCGCGCCCGTCGCCAGCGCGGGCGCCAGATCCCGATGACCGAGCTTGCGCACGCCGTCGCCGGCTGCGATCCGCTCCAGCAAGGTCTTGTCGAGGCCCGCGCGGGCCACCCCGTCCACGACCGCGATCGTCGCCGGAACCGCGCCCTCCGCGCGGACCAGTCCCTCCAGTTCGAGGGCCACCTCCAGGTTGCGGGGGCGGGGCAGGCCGTGGGCGATGATCGTCGACTCCAGGGCCACCACCGGCCTGCCCTGGGCGAGCGCGTCGCGTACCTCTTCCGACAGGACCGGTCCACCGGGCAGGGCCGCGGTTGCTCTGTGCTGTGACATGTCCCCATCCATGGCACGGGATCGGCGCCTCCAAACACACTCCTGCCACACCCGCCCCACGCTGTCCGAGGAGCGCTCCCCGCGGACGCGCGGCCCGACCACGGGCCCGCCGCCCCGCGGGCCCTGCTTTTCCCGGACGCCCCCGCGGCGTCGCGGTCCGCGCGGACGCCCCGCCGCCCCGCCTGTCGACCGCACCGGACGTCCGCCGCCCCGGCCGAAACCCAGCGGTTCCCGAAACCCGGCGGTTCCCGAGGCCCGGCGGACCACCACCTGCCGCCGGTCCGCCCGGGAGGAGGGCCCACGTGCACCGCCCGGAACGCGCCGGCGGGCACCGGCTTCCACCGGTCGTCCGCACCGCCGGGCGCCCCGGCCCCACTGGACAGGGTGACGCGTGGGCCGGTCCGTTCCTGGACGCTGTGGTCGGCGCGCCGGGCGGACGGGCCGCACTAGGCTGGCGCGCCATGAGCAGCAGTGATCACTCCGCCACCCCCGCCCCCGCGTCCTTCGCCGTCACCGTGGCGGACGTCGAGCTGGAGCCCGACGACCTCGACCCGGTCCAGATCGTCTCCGGCGATCCGGTCGTCACGGGCCGGGTCCTGTGGGAGTCCGCCGACGGCACGCAGGTACGCGGGATCTGGCAGATCACCCCCGGCGTGGTCACCGACGTCGAGGCGAACGAAATGTTCGTGGTGGTCGCCGGACGCGCCACCGTCGAGGTCGAGGGCGGCGCGACCCTGGAGCTCGGGCCCGGCTCGGCCTGCGTGCTGCGGGAGGGCGACAGGACCGTCTGGACCGTCCACGAGACGCTCCGCAAGGCTTACCACATCAGCTACTGACGTTCCCGGAATCCGAAGGATGGCGGCGCGCGGTGAACAGGGCGAGTGCCGCCATCGGCAGCAGCAGCGAGGCTCCGACGGCGTTCAGCCAGCCGTAGCCCGCCTGGGACATGATCACGCCGGCGGCGGCTCCGCCCACGCCCGCGGCCGTGTTCATCGTGAGGTCGCTCAGCCCCTGTACGGCGGCCCGCGCGGCCTGCGGCACCGAGTCGGTCAGCAGGGCCGAGCCGGACACCATCCCGGCGGACCAGCCGAGGCCCAGCAGGAAGAGACCGAGGGCGCTCCGTCCGTGGCTGGCGCCCGCCGTCCCCGCGAGCAGCGCGGCGACCGACAGCAGTCCCGCGGCGAGGCCGATCACGGTGAGCCGTCCGAGCCGGTCCGCGAGCCACCCCATGAGCGGGGAGAAGGCGAACATGCCCGCGATGTGACCGCTGATCACCAGCCCGACGAGCTCCAGCCCGGCTCCGTGGTGGCTCAGGTCCATCGGGGTCATGACCATGATCGAGACCATGGTGGTGTGGGACACGGCGACGGTGAGGAGGGCGAGGCGGGCCCGCGGCGAGGACCTCACGGCGGCGAGTCCGGCGCGGAGCGAGCGGCCTTCGCGGGACTGTTCTTCGGGAGAGGCGAGCGCCCGCGCGGTCAGCAGGGGGTCCGGGCGCAGGAGTACGGCGATCAGCGCTCCGGTCAGCAGGAAGACGGCGGCGGCCCACACGAAGGGGCCCGCCGTCTCGGGTATGGAGGTCCCGGCGAAGCTGCGGCTCGCCGGAGCGGACAGGTTGGGGCCGAGCACCGCCCCGAGGGTGGAGGCCCACACGACCACCGAGATGGCCCGGGCCCGGTGGTCCGGGGCGGCGAGGTCCGCGGCGGCGAAGCGGGCCTGGAGGTTGGCGGAGGAGGCGGCGCCGAAGGCGGCCATGCCGAGCAGCAGCAGCGGGAAGCTCTTGATCGTGGCGGCGAGGACGACGAGGCCCGCCCCGGCGGCACCGATCCCGTACGCCAGGACCAGCCCGGGCCGTCGGCCGCGCGCGGTCATCAGGGCGGCGAGCGGCAGGGAGACCAGGGCGGTGCCGATCACCGAGGCGGTCGACGCGAAGCCGGACAGCGCCTCGGTGCCGCTGACCTCGGTGGCCAGGACGGGGGCCAGGGCGATGCTGATGGGTACGCCGAGCCCGCCCAGCACCTGGCCGGCGATGAGCACCCGGGAGGTGCGCTTGCGGAGTCGTGCGAGGTCCGCGAGGGCGAGCGGCGGGGCGGTCCGGTCCGTGCCGGGAGCGGCGGTCACGCCCTGCACCGCCCTCGCGGGTGCGCGGCGCGGGACGCGGGGGACGCGGTGGGGCCGGGTGCGGCGGCAGCAGTAGTCACCGCCGCAGTGTGCCACCCCTTACCGTCCGGCGGAACCGGTCCGTCGTCGTGGTCGGGCCCGCAGGTCACGGGCGTCACACGGGGCTCAGAACAGCGGCTGCGGGAGCACCCCCTCCAGGGCGAGGAGCTGCCGCTTGGTCTCCAGCCCGCCGCCGAAGCCCCCGATGCCACCGTCGTTCTCCAGCACCCGGTGGCAGGGCACCACCAGGGGCAGCGGGTTCGACCCCATGGCGTTGCCCACGGCCTGGGCGGCGCCGGGCTGTCCGACGCGGGCCGCCAGTTCCCCGTAGCCGACGACCGAGCCGTAGGGCACGGAACGGTCCAGCTCCTGGAGCACCTGGCGGTTGAAGCCGGAGCTGAGCCGCCAGTCCAGCGGAAGGTCGAAGCGCCGCAGCGAGCCGGCGAAGTACGCGGCCACCTGGCGCACCGGCGCGGCCAGCAGCACTTCCTCGCCCGGCGCCGGCCGCCAGGCGTCGGCGCCGAGCCGGGAGACGAGCGGGCCGATCATCCGGTCGAGCCGGTCCGGCCCGGCGTGGAACTCGACCCGGACCAGCCCCTCGGGCGTCGCGGCAAGGAGCAGGGGGCCGATGTCGCTGGCGACGACGGTCCATTCGAGGTGCGGCCCGCGGGGCCGCTCGGTGCTGTCCACGCGTCCACGGTACGGCTCTCCTCCGACGGACCGCCGCCCTCCCCGCCCTCCCCTCCCGCAGCCGTCAGAAGCCGCCGACCGCCTCCCGGACCACGTCCGGGGCATTGGTGATGATCCCGTCGACGCCCATCTCCCGCACCTTCCGCGCGGTCACGGCGTCGTCCACGATCCAGGTGTCCACCTCCATCGCCTTGCCGTGCGCCCCGAGCAGGCCGTGCACCGCCGCGACCCAGTCGGCCGAGATGGTGGTGTGCCACGGGTTGATCCGGTCCGTGAACTCCGCGTACCGCGGCAGGTCCGCCACCGCCGGAGTGCCCAGGAAGGCCGTCACCAGGTCGGGGCGCAGCCCGTGCACCATGCGGATGGAGTCGGCACTGAAGCTCTGCACCACCAGGCGCTTCGAGTGCCGCGCGTCGAGCCAGCCCGCCTCGCCGAGCACCCGCAGGGTCTGCTCCTCGATCCCCGGGTAGAGCTCCGGCTTCTTGATCTCCAGCAGCAGCCGCTGCCGATTGCGCTGCACCCGGTCGAGGTACTGCCGCAGCGTCGGCACGGAGGCGCCCGCGTACTCCTCGCCGAACCAGCTGCCCGCGTCGAGCTGGGCGATCTCGGCCGACGTGAAGTCCTTGACCCGCCAGGGCTTGCGGTCCGGGAAGAGCTGCTCGACGTCCGTGGTGCGGGCCAGGGTGTCGTCGTGGATCACCACCAGTTCGCCGTCCCTGGTGCGCTGCACGTCGTTCTCGACCCAGTCGAAGCCCAGCCGCATCGCCAGGTCGACCGCTTCGAGGGTGTTCTCCGGGGCGTACGCCGAGGCGCCCCGGTGCGCGTACACGACGGGACCGCCCAGTCCCAGCGGTCCGGGGGCGGATCCGGGGCCGGTGGCGGCGGACGACGCCGTCCCGCCCAGCAGGGTGAGGGCGAAGCCCAGGAATGCGGCGGCGGCCGCGGTGGCGGGTCGGACGTACATGTGCGTTCTCCTCGGGTCGTGAGCCCTGTTCCTGCGTCAGACGGGTGCGGAGCGGCAGACGTTGTGGCGATGCACTTCACCGCGATCATGGGGTTGAAGATCACCGAGCCGCCACCGAACTACGACAAACGGACCAGAACGGATGACGCGGACCGCCGGACCGCCGGGCCGCCGGGCCGCACCGAGCGCGTTGCGGCCGGGCGGGGAGGCGTGCGTGTCAGTGGAGGGTCGTACGGTGGACTCATGCGGCCCGTATCGAAGATCGAACGCACGGTGGCGCCTTTCGAGGTCGTCAGCCCCTACCAGCCCAGCGGCGACCAGCCGGCGGCCATCGCCGAGCTGGAGAAGCGCATCCGTGCAGGTGAGAAGGATGTCGTCCTGCTGGGTGCGACCGGCACCGGCAAGTCGGCGACCACCGCCTGGATGATCGAGAAGCTCCAGCGCCCCACCCTGGTCATGGCGCCGAACAAGACGCTGGCCGCCCAGTTGGCGAACGAGTTCCGCGAGCTGCTGCCGAACAACGCCGTCGAGTACTTCGTCTCGTACTACGACTACTACCAGCCCGAGGCCTACGTACCGCAGTCGGACACGTACATCGAGAAGGACTCCTCGATCAACGAGGAGGTGGAGCGGCTGCGCCACTCCGCCACCAATGCGCTGCTGACCAGGCGGGACGTGATCGTCGTCGCCTCCGTGTCCTGCATCTACGGCCTCGGTACCCCGCAGGAGTACGTCGACCGGATGGTCTCGCTCACGGTGGGCGAGGAGATCGACCGGGACCAGCTGCTGCGCCGCTTCGTCGACATCCAGTACACGCGCAACGACATGGCCTTCACCCGCGGCACCTTCCGAGTGCGCGGCGACACCATCGAGATCTTCCCGGTCTACGAGGAACTGGCCGTCCGCATCGAGATGTTCGGGGACGAGATCGAAGCGTTGTCCACCCTGCACCCGCTGACCGGCGAGGTCATCAGCGAGGACCGCGAGCTCTACGTCTTCCCCGCCAGCCACTACGTCGCCGGCCCGGAGCGCATGGAGAAGGCGATCGCCGGCATCGAGGCCGAGCTGGCCGAGCGCCTCGGAGAGCTGGAGAAGCAGGGCAAGATGCTGGAGGCGCAGCGCCTGCGCATGCGCACGACCTACGACCTGGAGATGATGCGCCAGATCGGCTCCTGCTCCGGCATCGAGAACTACTCGCTGCACATGGACGACCGCGAGCGGGGCTCCGCGCCCAACACCCTCATCGACTACTTCCCGGAGGACTTCCTCCTGGTCATCGACGAGTCGCACGTCACCGTCCCGCAGATCGGCGCCATGTACGAGGGCGACGCCTCCCGCAAGCGGACCCTGGTCGACCACGGCTTCCGGCTGCCGTCCGCGCTGGACAACCGTCCGCTGAAGTGGGAGGAGTTCCAGGAGCGCATCGGCCAGACCGTCTACCTGTCGGCGACCCCCGGCACGTACGAGCTATCGCGCGGCGACGGTTTCGTCGAGCAGATCATCCGTCCCACCGGCCTCATCGACCCCGAGGTCGTGGTCAAGCCCACCGAGGGCCAGATCGACGACCTGGTGCACGAGATCCGCAAGCGGGTGGAGAAGGACGAGCGGGTCCTGGTCACCACCCTCACCAAGAAGATGGCAGAGGACCTCACGGACTACTTCCTGGAGCTCGGCATCCAGGTCCGCTACCTGCACAGCGACGTCGACACGCTGCGCCGCATCGAGCTGCTGCGCGAGCTGCGCGCCGGCGAGTACGACGTCCTGGTCGGCATCAACCTGCTGCGCGAGGGCCTCGACCTGCCCGAGGTGTCCCTGGTGGCGATCCTCGACGCCGACAAGGAGGGCTTCCTGCGCTCGGGCACCTCCCTGATCCAGACCATCGGCCGCGCCGCGCGCAACGTGTCCGGCCAGGTCCACATGTACGCGGACAAGATCACGCTGGGTATGGAGAAGGCGATCGAGGAAACCAACCGGCGCCGCGAGAAGCAGATCGCCTACAACACGGCGAACGGGATCGACCCGCAGCCGCTCCGCAAGAAGATCAACGACATCGTCGCCACCATCGCCCGCGAGGAGCTGGACACCGAGCAGCTCCTCGGTACCGGATACCGGCAGGGCAAGGAGGGCCGGGGCGCCAAGGCGCCGGTTCCGGACCTGGGCGGTCTCGCGGCCCACGCACCGGCGGGCGCCAAGGGTGCCAAGAGTGCGAAACCGGCCAAGGGGGCCAAGGCGGCCGAGGTGCTCACCGACCGGCCGGCCGCCGAACTCGCCTCGCTCATCGAGCAGATGACCGAGCGCATGCGCGCGGCCGCCGCGGAGCTCCAGTTCGAGGTCGCGGCCCGGATCAGGGACGAGGTCGGCGAGCTGAAGAAGGAGCTCCGGCAGATGAAGGAAGCGGGCCTCGCCTGAGTCGGGGGCTGTCAGTAGGGTTGGGTCACAGCCGCAGGAACACGCTGCGCACCAGTCAACTGGGGCGGGCTACGGAGAGGGGACGCGCGTGACGGTCAACATGACCAAGGGTCAGGCCATCAGTCTGCAGAAGACGGACGGAGGGACGCTGACCGCGGTCCGGATGGGCCTGGGCTGGCAGGCTGCGAAGCGCCGCGGGCTGTTCGGCTCGCGGACGCGGGAGATCGACCTTGACGCGTCGGCGGTGCTCTTCGCCGACAAGCAGCCGGTCGACGTGGTCTTCTTCCGCCACCTGCAGAGCGACGACGGCTCCGTGCGCCACACCGGCGACAACCTCGTCGGCGGCGTCGGTCAGGGCGGCGACGACGAGGCGATCCTCGTCGACCTCCAGCGGGTGCCGGTCCACATCGACCAGATCGTCTTCACGGTGAACTCCTTCACCGGTCAGACGTTCCAGGAGGTGCAGAACGCCTTCTGCCGCATCGTCGACGAGACCAACGGCCAGGAACTGGCCCGCTACACCCTCGACGGCGGCGGCGCGTACACGGCGCAGATCATGGCGAAGGTGTCCCGCGCGGGCTCCGGCTGGCAGATGACGGCCCTGGGCACCCCGGCCAACGGCCGCACCTTCCAGGACCTGATGCCGGCGATCCTGCCGCACCTGTAGCAGGACCGGAAGCGGACGGGAAGAAGAGAACACGGCGCGGGGGAGGGGCTGCACGATGACGGCCGAACTGGTCCGGGGGCAGAACCACCCCGTGTCCCGGAGCCGGGTGGAGGTCAGGGTCTCGGCGGGTACGCCCGTCCTCGCCCTGGCCTCGCTCGCCGACGCACAGGGACGGCTCACCGGAACCGGGGCCCTGGCTCACCCGGGCGCCCGGTCCCTGCCCGGCGTGCACGCGCCGGCGGGCCTCGCGGACCGGCACGCCTTCGCCGTGGACCTCGACGCCGTCGCGGCGGACGTCCACCGCGTCGGCGTGCTGCTCGTGCTGCCGCCCGGCGGCCCGGTCGGCTTCGGCGCCGTCCCGGCCCCCCACGTGGCCCTGGCGGCACCCGACGGCGGCACCGAGATCGCCGGCTACACCCTGACCGGGCTCGACGCCGAGACCGCGGTGATCGCCTTGGAGCTCTACCGGCGCCAGGGCGCATGGAAGGTCCGAGCCGTCGGCCAGGGCTACGCCGACGGCCTCGGCGCCCTGCTCGCCGACGGCGGACTGCCCGTGCCGGCCGCCCGGGAACTGGCCGCCACGGCGCTGAGCACCGCCGCCCCGGCCAAGGAGACCGACGCGACGCTCGCGACCATGCCCACCCTGGTCGGCGACCTGCGTGCCCCGCAGACCGCGCCGCGGACTCCCGGGCCCGCCCCGGAGCTGCCGGACCCAGCCCCGGACCCGGTTTCCGGGGTCCCGTACGCCGGTACGCCCGGTCCCGCGCCCGCCGGCGACGGCTCCCCGCCCACGATCAGCTACACCCACCCGCGCCGCCGCCGCACCAGCGGTGAGCCGCCCGAGCCGGCTCCGCGGGCCGCCGCCGCGGAGCCGGGGCAGCACCCGCAGCCGGTCGCCGGCGATGCCGCCGGGTGGTCCCTGGACGAACGGCTCTACAACCAGGTCTGGGGCATGTTCGAGGACCTGGCGCGCACGGTGGCCGCCTACCGCAGCGCCGTGGAGTTCGCCGACTCCCGCAGGGACCGCGAGCTCGACGACGCCCTCGCCGACCCGCGCCACCGCATCGGCGGCTCCGGCGACGCGGCCCGCGACGCCGCACGGGCCCGCCGCGAGGAACTGATCGCCCGGGCCCAGGCCGTCCTCGACCGCGACCTCGCCCAGCTCATCGCCGAGTCCGAGGTCGTCGAGCCCGCCCTGCCGGCCCCGTACGCCCGATGGGACAATCCCGTCTGGCACGGCCACCGCGTGCCGGAGGAGGCCCCCCTCGCCGTGCGCCTGGGCGACCTGCACCTGCCCGAGCGGCCCGGCCTGCGCATCCCCATGCTGGTACGGGTCCCGCTGGAGCGCGGGCTGTGGATCGACAACGGCCGTACCGGTTCCGAGGCGGCGATGGCCATGGACACCGACCGGCTGCGCCGCGCCGCCATGGACATGGCCGTCGCCCACGCGGTACGGCTGCTCGCGGTCCACCCCGCCGGCCGGTTCTCCGTCCACGTCATCGACGCGGCCGGGGCCGGCGCGGCCTCTCTGGAGCCCCTGGTGCGGGCCGGGGTGCTGGCCGCGCCGCCCACCACCGGGGCCGCGGCGGTGGGCAGGACGCTGGCCGAGCTCACGCGCCGGGTGGACCTGGTGCAGATGGCGCTGAAGGCCGGGGCCCCCGAGGACCTGCCCCCGGACGTGGACACGGCCGAGCAGCTGCTCATCGTCCACGACTTCCCGCACGGCTTCGACGACCGGGCCGTCACCCAGCTCCGCTACCTGGCCGACGAGGGCGCGGCGGTCGGCGTGCACCTGCTGATGGTCGCCGACCGTGACGAGGCGTCCGCCTACGGGCCGCTGCTGGACCCGCTGTGGCGCTCCTTGATGCGGCTCTCGCCGGTACCGGACGACCACCTCGCCGACCCGTGGGTGCACCACGCCTGGACCTTCGAACCGAACCTTCCGCCGGAGGGCAGCCGAGTCCTCGACCAGGCACTGGACCGGGTGGCGGAGGCCCGGCGCACTACCCGCCCGTGACCATCCTTTGGTATTCCCTTTACCTTTTTGCCTTCCGGCGGGTAAGCTCGTCCGTGCGGAGGGGAGTATTCCTGCTTTCCTGCTACGGCGTACCCGTCAATACGGACCGTTGCGTTTGAATGAGCACGCGTCGGTCCCGGGGCGTCGGCCCACGGCCTCCAGGCCGCCCGGGCGGAAGAGACCTCCGGCAGCGATGACGCTGACGAAGTGCTGAGCCATCCGCCGGAGGCGTATTCACCATGGAAGTTTCCTGGGCCCTGTGGGTCGCGACCGTCCTCGGTCTGTCCCTCCTCATCGGTGCCGATTTCTTCATCGGCCGCAAACCCCACGACGTGTCGATCAAGGAAGCCGGCACCTGGACGGTCGTCTGGATCGTCCTCGCCGTGCTCTTCGGCCTCGGCCTGTGGTTCTTCGGCAACCCGCAGGCCTCCCAGGAGTTCTTCGCGGGCTTCATCACCGAGAAGTCCCTGAGCGTCGACAACCTGTTCGTCTTCGTCCTGATCATGGCGAAGTTCGCGGTGCCCTCCCACCTCCAGCAGCGCGTGCTGCTCATCGGCGTGCTGATCGCACTCGTCCTGCGCGCGGTCTTCATCGCCGCCGGCGCCGCGATCATCGCCAGCTTCAGCTGGGTCTTCTACATCTTCGGCGCGTTCCTGATCTACACCGCGTGGAAGCTGATCCAGGAGGCCCGCAAGGACGAGGGCGACGAGGAGTTCGAGGAGAACCGCCTCCTCAAGTCCGTCGAGAAGAAGTTCGGCGTGGCCGACCGCTACCACGGCACCAAGCTCTTCGTCGTCAACAACGGCAAGCGCGTCCTGACACCGCTGATGATCGTGATGCTCGCCATCGGCACCACCGACGTGCTGTTCGCGCTGGACTCGATCCCCGCCATCTTCGGCCTCACCCAGGACCCGTACATCGTCTTCACGGCCAACGCCTTCGCGCTGATGGGCCTGCGCCAGCTGTACTTCCTCATCGGCGGCCTGCTGGAGAAGCTGGTCCACCTCAGCTACGGTCTGTCGATCATCCTCGGCTTCATCGGCGTCAAGCTGGTGCTGCACGCCCTCCACGAGTCCGGCGTCCACGTCCCGGAGATCTCGATCCCGTTCTCCCTGGCCGTCATCTGCGGCGTCCTGATCATCACCACGATCACCAGCCTGATCGCCTCGAAGAAGCAGGCGGCGGCCGAGGCCGCCGACAGCGAGAGCGTCGGCGCCTGATCGCACCCGGGTTCACACGGGGGCGGCCGACGAGGCCGCCCCCGTGTCCACCGGCCTCTCCGCGGTGCCCGCACCCGACCGCTTCCCCACGAGCAGGGGGCTGGTCTCCGGGAGCAGTGCGAAGCATCCCAGGCTGACCAGGGCGATCCCGGTCAGGTAGGCCGCGACGCCCCACGGCGGACCGGAGCCGCCCGCCAGCGCCGTCGCCACGATCGGGGTCAGCGCCCCGCCCAGCACACCGCCCAGGTTGTAGCCGACGGCCGCGCCGGTGCAGCGGATCCGCGGGGCGTACAGCTCCGGCAGGTACGCGCCCACCACCGCGAACATCGTCACCATGCCGAGCAGCGCCACCGCGAAGCCCAGCGTCATCAGCAGCGGGTCGGCCGTCTGCAAGAGGGCCACCAGCGGGAACATCCACACGGCGCTGACGGCGCACCCGGCCAGGCACAGCGGCCGCCGTCCGTAGCGGTCGCCGAGCGCGGCCAGGAGCGGGGTCGCCAGACCCTTGACCGTGACGGCCGCCATGATGCAGGCCAGCATCGTCGTGCGGCCCACCGAGAGGTGCTCTGCGGCGTAGGCGAGGGACCAGGTGGTGACCGCGTAGAAGACGGCGTAGCCCACGGCCAGGGCCCCGCCCGTCAGCAGGAGCAGCCGCCAGTGGCCCCGGACCACCTCGGAGAGCGGGGCGTCGGCCCGCCGTCCGGTGGCCGCGAGCGCGCGGAACTGCGGGGTCTCCTCCGTCGAGCGGCGCAGCCACAGCCCGGCCAGCGCCAGCAGCCCGGCCGCCCAGAACGGCACCCGCCATCCCCAGGAGGCGAACTGGGCGTCGGTCAGCGAGGCGGACAGTCCCAGCATCAGGCCGTTGGCCAGCAGGAACCCCACCGCCGGACCGATCTGCGGGAAGCTCGCCCACAGTCCGCGCCGGTGCTCCGGCGCGTGTTCTGCGGTCAGCAGCACCGCGCCGCCCCACTCCCCGCCGAGCCCCAGGCCCTGGAGGAAGCGCAGCAGGAGCAGTAGTACGGGCGCGGCGATGCCGATCGTCTCGTACGCCGGCACACAGCCGACGGCGACGGTGGCGAGGCCGGTGAGCAGCAGGGAGGCCAGCAGGACCGGGCGCCGTCCGTAGCGGTCGCCGATGTGACCGAAGGCGGCGGACCCCAGCGGGCGGGCCAGGAAGCCGACGCCGAAGGTGCCGAAGGCGGCGAGGGTCCCGGCGAGTGGTGAGAAGGAGGGGAAGAAGAGCGGGCCGAGCACGAGCGCGGCAGCCGTCCCGTACACGAAGAAGTCGTAGAACTCGATCGCGGTCCCGGCGAGGGCCGCGCAGGCGAGCCGCAGCATGCCGGGCCGGGCGGGGGCCTCGTCGGCGGCGGCCCCGGGGGCTTCGTCGGCGGCGGCCCCGGGGCCCGGGGCGGAGGCGGCAGGGGGCGGAGAGGGGTCCTGTTGCATGCCGCACCAGATACCGCCTCCCCGCCCGCCGGGACATGCGTTCGGCCGTCAACGACCGGAAGGAGTGCTCCGCGTGCCGAAGTTGACGCGTTGCGCTCCCCGGACGGTCCCTACCACCCGCGCTCGCGCCACTCCGCCAGGTGCGGACGCTCGGCGCCGAGCGTGGTGTCGTTGCCATGGCCCGGGTAGACCCAGGTCTCGTCGGGCAGCTGCTCGAAGAGCTTGTGCTGCACGTCGTCGAGGAGGTTTTTGAAGGCCTCCGGGTCGCCGTGGGTGTTGCCGACGCCGCCCGGGAAGAGGCAGTCGCCGGTGAACACGTGCGCGTGGCCGTGCGGGTCGTCGTAGACCAGGGCGATCGAGCCGGGGGTGTGCCCGACCAGGTGCCGCGCGGTCAGTTCGACCCGGCCCACCCGCACCGTGTCCCCGTCCGCGACCGGGACGTCGGTCGCGACCGGGATGCCCTCGGCGTCGAGGGCGCCCGCGTAGGTCCGCGCGCCGGTGGCCGCCACGACCTCTGCGAGCGCGCCCCAGTGGTCGCCGTGCCGGTGGGTGGTGACGACGGAGGCGATGCCGTCGTCGCCGATCAGGTTCAGCAGCGTCTGCGGTTCGGCCGCCGCGTCGATGAGCAGCTGCTCGTCGGTCGCCCGACAGCGCAGCAGGTAGGCGTTGTTGTTCATCGAACCCACGGCGACCTTGGAAATCATCAGGTCCGCGAGTTCGTGCACGTCGGCCGGACCGCCGACCTTGACCTCTCCGGTGTACGTCATGTGGTGATCCTAGAGGTGTCTTCCTACAACGGCGGGAGCTCGGGGAGGGGGCCTCCCGTGGTGGTCAGGGAGGCTCCCCGGTCGCCGCGGCCGGCGAGCCAGGCGAGCAGTGCGGCGGGGGTGCCGGAGACGGTCACGACAGGGTCCCCGGCGGAGCCGGTGCGCCAGGTGCGCCCGTCGGGGGCGGCCAGGGCCGTCGCGGGCACGTCCGGGCGCCCGGACCAGCGGTCGGCGAGGAAGGCGATCTCGCGGTCGGTGAACTCCTGCGGGAGGTCGGTGAGCTCGTAGCCGATGTTCAGGTCGACGTGGTGCAGGTCGACCTCGACCCAGCGGCGGAAGGGCACGTTCGAGGCCAGGTCCGTGACGCCGTTGCGCAGCTCGACGGTGCGCGACCAGTCCTGGTCGTGCTCGGTGGCGGCGAGGAAGCGGGCCGCGGAATCACCGAGGTCCGCCAGGTGTTCTTCCAGGGGCCGGCCGGCGTCGCGTGCGATGTCCGCGTCGCGCGCCTCGCCGCTCTCGTACATCGGGCGGCCCTCGAAGACGTTCAGGAGGGCGTCGGCGTTGCGCGCGAGGTGGGCCAGGATGTGGCCGCGGGTCCAGCCGGGAAGGTGTGACTCCCCGGAGAGCCCGGCGTTGTCCAGTTTCGCGACCGCGGTCAGCAGTCGGTCCGTGGCTTCACGTACAGATCGCAGGTCGTGCACATGATCAGTCATGACGTCGAGCGTAGTGCTCGGAGCCCGTGGCCACACGATCGGGTGAAGAGGTCTGCGGAGTGCCGTAAATCGAATGTGCGTGCTATACGCTCGAAGTCCAGACTCCATCTCCACCGCAGAGGCGCCCCCCATACCCTGGGACGGGGGCCGTGCCCCCCCCGCTCTCTCAAGAAAGGTGCAGACCGGCGTGACCGACCGTCTCATCGTTCGTGGCGCTCGCGAGCACAACCTCAAGAACGTCTCGCTCGACCTGCCCCGCGATTCGCTCATCGTCTTCACCGGACTCTCCGGATCGGGCAAGTCCTCCCTGGCCTTCGACACGATCTTCGCCGAGGGTCAGCGCCGCTACGTCGAGTCGCTCTCGTCGTACGCCCGCCAGTTCCTCGGGCAGATGGACAAGCCCGACGTCGACTTCATCGAGGGCCTCTCCCCGGCCGTCTCGATCGACCAGAAGTCCACCTCGCGCAACCCGCGCTCGACCGTCGGCACCATCACCGAGGTCTACGACTACCTCCGCCTCCTCTTCGCCCGCATCGGCAAGCCGCACTGCCCCGAGTGCCGCCGGCCCATTGCGCGCCAGTCGCCCCAGGCGATCGTCGACAAGGTGCTCGCGCTCCCCGAGGGAAGCCGCTTCCAGGTGCTCTCGCCGCTGGTGCGCGAACGCAAGGGCGAGTTTGTGGACCTCTTCGCCGACCTCCAGACCAAGGGCTACAGCCGGGCGCGGGTGGACGGGGAGACGATCCAGCTCTCTGAGCCGCCGACGCTGAAGAAGCAGGAGAAGCACACGATCGAGGTGGTCATCGACCGCCTCACCGTCAAGGACAGTGCCAAGCGCCGCCTCACCGACAGCGTGGAGACGGCCCTCGGCCTCTCCGGTGGCATGGTGATCCTGGACTTCGTCGACCTCGCCGAGGACGATCCCGAGCGTGAACGGATGTATTCCGAGCACCTCTACTGCCCGTACGACGACCTGTCCTTCGAGGAGCTGGAGCCGCGCTCCTTCTCCTTCAACTCGCCCTTCGGCGCCTGCCCCGAGTGCACCGGCATCGGCACGCGGATGGAGGTGGACCCGGAGCTGATCGTCCCGGACGAGGACAAGTCCCTCGACGAGGGCGCGGTCTCCCCGTGGTCGCTCGGCCACACCAAGGACTACTTCCAGCGGCTGATCGGCGCGCTCGCCGCGGAGCTCGGCTTCCGTACGGACATCCCGTGGGCCGGGCTGCCGGTGCGGGCGAAGAAGGCCCTGCTGTATGGCCACCGGACCCAGATCGAGGTCCGCTACCGCAACCGCTACGGGCGCGAGCGGGCCTACACGACGGCCTTCGAGGGCGCCGTGCCGTTCGTGAAGCGGCGGCACGCGGAGTCGGAGAGCGACGCCAGCCGCGAGCGCTTCGAGGGCTACATGCGCGAGGTGCCCTGCCCGACCTGTGAGGGCACCCGCCTCAAGCCGATCGTGCTCGCGGTGACCGTGATGGAGAAGTCGATCGCCGAGGTCGCCGCCATGTCGATCAGCGAGTGCGCGGACTTCCTCGGGCGGATGCGCCTCGACGCCCGCGACAAGAAGATCGCCGAGCGGGTCCTGAAGGAGGTCAACGAGCGGCTCCGCTTCCTGGTGGACGTCGGTCTGGACTACCTCTCCCTCAACCGGGCGGCCGGCACCCTCTCGGGCGGCGAGGCCCAGCGCATCCGGCTCGCCACGCAGATCGGCTCCGGCCTCGTCGGTGTCCTCTACGTGTTGGACGAGCCGTCCATCGGCCTGCACCAGCGCGACAACCACCGGCTGATCGAGACGCTGGTGCGGCTGCGGGACATGGGCAACACCCTGATCGTCGTCGAGCACGACGAGGACACCATCAAGGTGGCCGACTGGGTCGTGGACATCGGCCCGGGTGCGGGCGAGCACGGCGGCAAGGTGGTCCACAGCGGTTCGCTCAAGGAACTGCTGAAGAACTCCGAGTCGATGACCGGGCAGTACCTCTCGGGGAAGAAGGCCATCGGGATCCCGGACGTCCGCCGGCCCGTGAACGGCGAGCGCAGGCTGACCGTCCACGGCGCCAAGGAGAACAACCTGCGGGACATCGACGTGTCCTTCCCGCTGGGCGTGCTCACGGCCGTCACCGGTGTCTCCGGCTCCGGGAAGTCGACCCTGGTCAACGACATCCTGTACACGCACCTGGCGCGGGAGCTGAACGGCGCCCGCTCGGTCCCGGGGCGGCACACCCGTGTGGACGGCGACGACCTCGTCGACAAGGTGGTCCACGTCGACCAGTCGCCCATCGGCCGGACGCCCCGGTCGAACCCGGCGACGTACACCGGCGTCTTCGACCACGTGCGCAAGCTCTTCGCCGAGACGATGGAGGCGAAGGTGCGCGGCTACCTGCCGGGCCGCTTCTCCTTCAACGTCAAGGGTGGCCGGTGCGAGAACTGCTCCGGCGACGGCACGATCAAGATCGAGATGAACTTCCTGCCGGACGTCTACGTCCCGTGCGAGGTCTGCCACGGCGACCGGTACAACCGGGAGACGCTGGAGGTCCACTACAAGGGCAAGTCCATCGCGGAAGTCCTCAACATGCCGATCGAGGAGGCGCTGGGCTTCTTCGAAGCCGTGCCCACGATCGCGCGCCACCTCAAGACGCTGAACGAGGTGGGTCTCGGCTACGTCCGCCTCGGCCAGTCCGCGCCGACGTTGTCAGGCGGCGAGGCGCAGCGCGTGAAGCTGGCCTCCGAGCTGCAGAAGCGCTCGACGGGCCGGACGGTGTACGTACTGGACGAGCCGACGACGGGCCTGCACTTCGAGGACATCTCGAAGCTGATCAAGGTGCTGTCAGGGCTCGTCGACAAGGGCAACTCGGTGATCGTCATCGAGCACAACCTGGACGTCATCAAGACCGCGGACTGGGTCATCGACATGGGCCCCGAAGGCGGTTACGGCGGAGGCATGGTGGTGGCCGAGGGCACGCCCGAGCAGGTGGCCTCGGTCGGCGCGAGCCACACGGGCAAGTTCCTGCGGGACATCCTGGGCGCCGACCGGGTCTCCGACGCGGCGGCACCCCCGGCACGGGCCGCGGCGAAGAAGACCCCCGTCAAGAAGGCGGCCCCGGCGAAGAAGGCGGCCGCGGCGAAGAAGGCGGCCCCCGCCAAGAAGACGGCGGCCAGAACCGCGGTGGCCCGGACCCGCAAGGCCTAGCCGGCAGCCCCGCCGGACTTCCCGCCGCCGCCCGGCCCGGCGGGAAGGGGCCGGCCCTCGTGCCGGGCCGCTACGGCCGTCTGCGGCTCCGCCTCCTGCGGGCCGTGCGGGCCCACCGGGAGGCGGGCCCGTGCGGAGCGGGCCGGGCCGTCCCGGATGCCGGACGCACCCCGGAGGAGTAGCCCGGGTCAGTCCGGACCGGTGCCCATTCAGGCTATGAGCAGGCGGAGGCCGAGGTCTGCCGTGTCGAGGTGGGCGAGGTCGCTGTTGCGCTCGGCCCATCGGCCGGAGTCGAGGTCGTCGCGGAGGCTTCGCACCGCCCGCTGCTCGGCGTCCGGCCCGACCCTCGTCCACACCGACATCGCAGGCGGACGTGCTCCTCCAGATACGCCCTCGGTCTGCGCCAGTACGCCTCGAACAGGCCGTCAGCGCAGTCCCACGGGATAGGCACCGGCTCAGCGCGGGCGCCGATCGCGTCCGCCATCCCCGCAAGTGAGGGAAATTCCGCGAGGACGGCGGCGAACTCGGGCAGGTAGTCGCGGGTAAGCCAGAACCGGTCCTGCCATCCGGGCTCGTCGGTGTCGAAGGTCAGCACCACCACGCGGTGAGCCACGCGCCGCATCTCGCGCAGCCCCGCTATCGGGTCCCCCCAGTGGTGAACCGTGGAGACGGCCATCGCTACGTCGAAGGAGTTGTCCTCGAACGGCAGGCTCTCGGCGGCGGCTGCCACGCACGGGGCCGAGTCGGCCGGCCGCTGACGCCGCATGACCTCCGACGGCTCCACCGCGGTCACCTCGCGATCAGCCGGCTCGTAGGAGCCGGTGCCGGCCCCGACATTCAGTACCGTCCGCGCGTCCCCGAGCGCGTCCGAGATCTGCGCTGCGATCCGCGGCTCGGTACGCCGCGTCGCCGTGTATGCGCCGCCGATTGCGTCGTACAGCCGTGCACCGAGCATCCCCAGTTGCTCCTCCGGTGTCACCTTCAGCCCCCTCGCCCGTGCCGCAAGTTCCTTGTCGAGGGCCGCCACCATGGCGTCAGCACGATCGCGCCGCTCCAGCAGCAGGCCACGCAGTCGGCGCAGGTGCGCTACCGCGTCGGTGGACGTGTCGCCGACCAGTTCCGCAACCTCCCGCAACCCGAAGCCCAGCCGCCGGTAGGCCAGCACTTCCCTCAATCGCTCGACGTCACCCGCCGAGTAGGCCCGGTACCCACCGGCGGTCCGCGCCGACGGACGGACGAGCCCGATCGCGTCATAGTGATGCAGCGTGCGGACGCTCACGTCGGCCAGCTCGGCCACGCGCCCCACGGTCCAGTGATCTTCCACGGCGCCGACTATGCAGCCTGACGTCACGGGAGGGTCAAGAGCCGCACTCATGACCCGCAGGAGCCGACGCGGAGCCGTAGCCGTAGCCGCACGCCGCCTTGCCGTCAGAAACGGCCCTTTCCTGGAGCGAGATCGGAAACGGCCGCCAGGGGCGGCCGAGATGTCTGATCGATCTCCTCTACGCGCAACCCGTCAGCCGCATCGTTCGCCTCACCCTCGACGACGTCACCGACGACGAGACGGCCACGGCGCATACCCGACTCGTGAACATGTGGGCCTACCCGTCTCACACCCGGGGCCGCACACACCCGAGGCCGCGGCACCTCCGCGGTCAGGCCGGCCGGCGGGCCCGCGGCGCCGTCGCCCGGGGCGTCCGGGCCGCTGTCAGCCGAGTTCCGCCGCGTACGGGGGCTCCGCTCCCGGCCGGGTGCAGGTCAGGGCCGCCGCGTGAGCGGCATAGGCCAGGACGTCCGGCCAGTCCACCGGGGCGCCCGGATCCGCCGCCAGGCGGTGCAGCAGGGCGGCGTTGACGGTGTCGCCCGCCCCGATCGTGTCGGCCACCGCGACCGGGCGGGCCGCCGCCGAGTGCTCCGCGCCCTCCCGCGTCCAGACCGTCAGACCTGCCGCGCCGCGGGTCAGCACCACCGCCGAGGGACCGGCCGCCAGCCAGTCCCCGACCCGTCCACCCAGCCATTCCGCGTCCTCCTGCGACAGCTTCAGGACTCCGGTGTGCGGCAGCAGCCGTTCGGCGAAGCGGGCCCGGTAGCCCGCCGGGTCCGCGATCAGCGCCGGCCGGACGTTGGGGTCCAGCAGGGTCAGCAGCCCCCGGCGCGACTCCCGGCGCAGCAGGGCCTCGTACGCGCTCGCGCCCGGCTCCAGGACCAGCGAGCAGGTGCCCAGCGCGAGGGCCCGGGCGCCCTCCGGGAGGGCCGGCGGCAGGGTGAACAGCCGGTCCGCGGTGCCCTCGACGTAGAACCCGTACGAGGCCGAGCCGTCCGGGGCCAGGGAGGGCACGGCGAGGGTGGTCGGCTCCGGCCCGCGCTGGACCAGCGACACATCCACCCCGGCCGCCCGCAGTCCGGCCAGCAGGCTCTCGCCGAACCCGTCCGTGGAGACCCGGGAGCAGAAGGCGGCCTCGGCACCGAGCCGGCCGAGGGCGCGCGCCGTGTTGTACGGCCCGCCGCCCGGTCGGGGCAGCAGCGCGCCCGGCGGCCCGGCCGCGGGCACCAGGTCGATGAGGGCTTCTCCGCCGACGACGATCACGCGGAGGAAGGTACTCCATGGGGCGGCGGTATCGTCGGGTGGGCCGGTGCCCGGCCGGGAGCCGCCCGTGCCCCGCCGCACCGCCCGCCGCGCCCCCCACACCCCAGGAGAACCGCATGTCCGCGCCGATGCCCGCCGCCCGCCGTACCGTCCTCAAGGGTGCCGCCGCGCTCGCGGGGGTCGCGGGCGCCGGGGTGGCGCTCACGGCCTGCTCGACGGCGACCAACAGCGCCGGCACCACCCCCGCGACCCCCACCGCCCCCGTGGAACTGGGTGCCGCGGCCGACGTCCCGGTGGGCGGCGCGAAGCTCTACCGGGAGCGGAAGCTGATCGTCAGCTGCCCGGCGGAGGGCCGGTACAAGGCGTTCAGCGCCCAGTGCACGCACGCCGGCTGCGTCCTCGACACGATCGACGAAGGCGAGGGGAACTGCCCCTGCCACGGCAGCCGGTTCGACGTGGCGACGGGCAAGGTCCTGCGCGGCCCGGCCGACCGGCCGCTGCCGGAGGTGCCGGTCCGCGCCGAGAACGGCAGGCTCGTCGCGGGCTGATCGGCGCCGGCCGGCACCGACGGGACGGCGCGGGTCAGTCCCAGTCCCAGGCGATACCGAGGATCCCGCGCCGCACCGACTGCTCCACCAGGTGCACCGCCCGGTGCCGGCCGCTCGGCGTCAGGTCCGCCAGGCCGGTGCGCGGGGCCTCCGGTCCGGTGCGGGCGAACCGCCGGCAGCGCACCGGGAGGGCCGCCGCGTCGAAGCGGACCTGGAGCATGTACTGGCCGCCCGCGTAGCTGAAACCGCGCACGTACTCGCCGCTGCGCGGGCCCGTGCCGTCTTCGATGCGGTAGCCGAAGACGTGGGTGTCGCCGCGTCGCAGCCGGGCGTCGAAGAGCAGCTCGGCGACCACGACCCCGGCCTCCGGATGGCACCGCACCCGGCCCGTGCGGCAGTTCTCGTACGCCGTCACCCGCACCCGGGACGCGTCGCAGCCCGGGTCGCCGTGGTGTACGGCGAGGTAGCGGTCGACCCCGTCCCGGTGCGCCCGGACGATCTGCTGCGAATCGCGGCCCCGCAGCTCGCCCGCCGCTCCGATGTGGATCCGCTCGTGGTGGCCGAGCGAGTGCAGACCGCCGTCCGGCGGGAGGTCCAGCCCGTCGAGCAGTCGTTCCACCGTTCCGCCCCCGCTGAACAGGGTTCGGTAGGAGCGGCCGGCCGGTCGGGCGGCCGCTCCGGCGCCCGGCGCCGCGAGCAGCCCGAGGAGGGCGCCGTCGGGCAGCTCCAGGATCCGCTCAAGGGCGGTGAGGGCCCGCAGGGACTCTGGCCGGCGCGGCCTGCGGGCGCCCTGCTGCCAGTAGCTGAGGCTGGTCACGCCGACCGTGATGCCCTGGGCCGCCAAGTGGTGCCGCACCCGCTGGAGGGGCAGTCCGCGGGCGGCGAGGGCGGCGCGCAGGGCGAGGTGGAAGGGGCCGTCGCGCAGCAGCCGGTTCAGTTCCGCGGTGTTCGCCGGATCCGTGGAAGGCCGCATGGCCACTCCTCTGTGAACGTTCACACGCGCCGAGGCGGGGGTCACGGCGGCAGCGTCGGGGGACCAGGTGGAACGACAGCAACCGTTCACACCGCAGTCCCACCGTTCACACTGCAACGTCACCGCGTATTGAAGCGTGTTGACCAGATCGCGACAACTCCCCGATGCTCCTCCACAGCGTCCGGACGCGCTCCTCCACCCCCACTCCCCACCTCGGGAGGAACGCGATGCGCAACCGAAACCGGCGGCTTTCCCCGGCCGCCCTCCTCACCGCCGCTCTCACCGCCCTGCTCCTCGCCCTGCCCGCCGGCACCGCCACCGCCGCCGATGCCGAGGCCTCGCCCGTTCCCGCGCTGGCCCAAAAGCGCCTGAACATCACCATGCAGGCCCAGCAGAAGTCCAACTGGTGCTGGGCCGCGGGCGGCAACACCATCGCCACCTGGTTCGGCCGCAACCACAGCCAGAACCAGTTCTGCAACGCCGCCTTCAACCGCCGGCAGGGCACCGAGTGCCCCAACAGCCAGGCCACTCTCGGCAACGTCCAGACCGGGCTGCGCTGGGCGGGCATCAGCCCCGGCTCGTACGTGAACGGCTGGCTGCAGTACTCCACCGTGCAGACCGAGATCAACGCGGGCCGCCCGATCGAGACCCGCATCCAGTGGTCCAACGGCGGCGGCCACATGCACGTCGTCTACGGCTACGACACGTCGGGCAGCTGGGTCTACTGGGGCGACCCCTGGCCCTCCAGCAACCGCTACAACTGGGCCTCCCACGCCTGGTACGTCAACAACAACACCTTCTCCTGGACCCACTCCCTCTACCGGATCGGGGCGTGACCGCCATGACCCTGCGCGCTGCGGCCGGCGCCGCCGTCCTCGCCGCCACCGCCCTGCTCGGACTCGCCCCGCAGACCGCCGCCGCCCCCGTGCCCGGGCCCCTGTCGGCCACCGCCGGGGACGGGGCGGCCGCCGCGCGGGCGGCGGCCGCCCCCGACACCCTGGCCACGCTCGCCCGGTTCTTCGCCCGGGAGGGCAAGGTCTCGCCCGCCGCCGCGCAGCCCCGCATCGAGGGCGAGGCGGTACCGGTCAACCACCTCTCGCCGGACTTCGTCGCGGGCAGGCCGGGGGCGCCCGTCGCCCGCCTGGAGTTCCTCGCCAGCAGGGCGGTCTCCTCCGACGGGCAGCAGGCCGCCCTGTGGACGGCCCGGAGCGGGGCCGGCTGGCAGGTGGTGAACATCGCCAGCGGCGACGACGAATTCCGCTACGCCCGGCTGGGAGCCGCGAAACTGCCCGGCGGGACCGTGTTCCGGGAGCCGCAGATCGACGCCTGGTACGTGGCCGGCGACAGCCGGGTGCTGCCGCTGGACGAGGACGCCGTGCGCGCCGTGGGCGCCGGTGGCACCACGCTCGCCGCCTACCGGGCGCGGGTCGCCAGGGCGTACGGGGACAAGCTCCCCGGCTCCCCGTACGCCGACCGCGGCACGGCGGGCGGCTACGCCGAGAGCTCCGCGGCCGCCGGGCCCCCAGTTGCCGCCGTGACCGGCGCCGCCGGGGCGCTCGCCCTCGGCGGGGCCGGGGTGCTGATCCTGCGCCGCAGGCGCGCCGCGGCGTAGCCGCTCGCAGGGCCCGGCCCCCGCCGATGGGGCCGGGCCTCCCCGTCCGGCCG